>JBIIXM010000059.1:0-7821 GCA_044338435.1 Flavobacterium sp.
TTCAAATCATCTTGTACGTCAACGCCAATTATGATGTCGGCGCCCATTTTTCTGACTTCTTCCGCAGGATAATTATTAACAACACCACCGTCAATCAATACTCTTCCGTCTATTTCAACCGGTGAAAACAAGGATGGAAACGCAGAACTGGCTAATAATGCTTGCGCTAAATAGCCTTCTTTTAAAAGAATTCCTTCCCCGGTTTCTATATCAGTGGCTACACACAAAAACGGAATCGGCAATTTGTCGAATTCTCGGATGTGGCGAACCCTGTGGGTTAATTTAGACAACAAATTGTAGTTGTACATGCCTTTGGAAAGCGCGATGGGAATTCCGATTTTGAATTTATGAAAAGGCAAAGTCAGTGCATACATTTCGTCATTTCGCTTTTCGTAAAAGCTTTTGGAAGAACGCGGAATGTAATCTTGTAGTAATTCGTCGAAATCCGTATGGTAAAAAATAGAGTCGATTTGCGTAGCGCTATAACCGGAAGCATACAATCCGCCAACTACTGCGCCCATACTGGTTCCGCCAATATAATCGATTTTAACGCCGGCTTCTTCCAGTACTTTCAAAACACCGATATGGGCAAATCCTTTAGCACCGCCGCCACTCAAAACCAAACCGATTTTCGGTCTTTTGGTTTGGGTTGAATCTTGCGCCAAACTTACTTGAAGACAAAAAAGTCCAAGCAGCAGCAGTGTAATTTTTTTCATAAACAGAGGTTAGGATTTCCCGATGTTGTAAAATTCGGAAATTTTTTTGGCTTTTGACGCACCAATAACCTCAGAAATTTCTTTTTCTGTAGCCGATTGCAATCTTTTAACACTTTTGAAATGTTTTAGTAAAGCCAACATGGTTTTTTCACCTATGCCCGGGATGGTTTCCATAGAGGTTTGCAAAGCCGATTTGCTGCGTTTGTCACGATGGTGCGTAATCCCGAAACGGTGTGCTTCGTTGCGTAAATGTTGAATGATTTTCAGGGTTTCCGACTTTTTGTCCAAATACAACGGCACCGAATCGCCGGGATAAAACAATTCTTCCAATCTTTTGGCAATGCCGATAATGGCAATTTTTCCGCGTAAACCCAATTCGTCTAAGCTTTTGAGTGCCGATGACAATTGGCCTTTGCCGCCGTCGATGATAATGAGTTGCGGCAACGGTTGGTTTTCGTCTAGTAAGCGTTTGTATCGGCGATACACTACTTCTTCCATCGAAGCAAAGTCGTTCGGACCTTCCACGGTTTTGATGTTGAAGTGACGGTAATCTTTCTTGCTCGGCTTCCCGTCTTTAAAAACCACGCAAGCCGAAACCGGATTGGTTCCTTGAATATTCGAGTTGTCAAAACATTCAATGTGGCGCGGTTCTGTGGGCAATCGCAGGTCTTTTTGCATTTGCGCCATAATACGGTTGGTATGGCGTTCGGGATCTACAATTTGCATCTGCTTTAATTGCTCCAAACGTTGGTATTTGGCGTTGCGTTGCGAGAGTTCGAGGATTTGTTTTTTGTCACCGAGTTGCGGTACGGTGACTTTTATTTTATCGCCGAAATCGAGCTCGAACGGTAGGATAATTTCTTTAGAAGTTAAGTGAAAACGCTCTCGCAATTCAACCACAGCCAATTCCAATAATTCTTCATCGGTTTCATCGAGTTTCTTTTTGATTTCCATCGTATGTGAGCGGATAATGGCGCCGTGTGCAATTTGAAGGAAATTCACATACGCCATCGATTCATCTGAAACAATAGAGAAGACATCTACATTTGAAATTTTCGGATTTAATATGGTCGAACGCGATTGATAGTTTTCTAAAACCTCAATTTTTTCTTTGATTTTTTGAGCGGCTTCAAACTTCATGTCAGTCGCCAATTCCAACATCAATTTTTTAAAATCGCGCAAACTGTCTTTAAAATTGCCTTTCAGAATTTCGCGAATAGCATCTACTTGTTTTTGATAATGTTCCAACGATTCATAGCCTTCACACGGTCCTTTGCAATTGCCGATGTGGTATTCTAAACAAACCTTGTATTTGCCGGATTGGATATTGGTGTTGGACAAATCATAATTGCAAGTCCGCAACGGATACAATTCTTTGATTAAATCCAAAATCGTATTGACGGTTTTAAAATTGGTATATGGACCAAAATATTCCGAACCGTCTTTTACCATTCTTCGCGTGGGAAATATTCTGGAGAAAGGTTCTTTTTTGATGCAAATCCACGGATAGGTTTTATCGTCCTTAAGCAGCACATTATAGCGCGGTTGCAGTTTTTTGATGAGGTTGTTTTCCAACAACAGCGCATCGGCTTCGGAGGCCACAACAATGTGTTTTATTTCAACAATTTTCCGAACCAGCACATTGGTTTTAGCATTGTCGTGGATTTTATGAAAATAGGAGGCAACCCTTTTTTTGAGATTTTTGGCTTTGCCAACGTATAAAATTTTACCTGCTGCGTCGTAATACTGATAAACGCCCGGACTGTCGGGTAAGGTTTGTAATTGTAGTTCTATAGACGGGAGAGGCATTTTTGATTTTTGAATGATTTCAAAGTTATAAAAATTAAAGTATTTTTGGATTATGAATAAAAAGGACTTACGCAAAAAGTACAAAGCATTAAGACAACAGTTTTCCGAAGCACAAATGGAAGATCAAAGTTTAGCGATTGCCAACCGCTTGTTACAGTTAGATGTTTGGGACAACACTTATTTTCATTTGTTCCTGACCATTGAAGAGCAAAAGGAAGTGGACACTGAATTTGTATTGCAAATTTTAGCCGGAAAAGACAAAGAGATTGTAGTAGCTAAGAGCGATTTTGACACTTTGGCAATGACCCATTTTTTGTTGACGGACAATACCAAATTCCAAAAAAACGAATACAATATTTACGAACCTGTTGACGGTATTGAAGTGCCGCCGATGAAATTAGACGTAGTGTTTGTGCCCTTATTGGCCTATGATACTAACGGCAATCGGGTAGGTTACGGCAAGGGTTTTTACGATAACTTTTTGTCGCAATGCAAAGAAGATGTCGTCAAAATAGGATTATCGTTTTTTGAGCCTGAGGAAAATATAACCGATGTTTCGCCAACCGATATTCGATTAGATTATTGCGTAACGCCCGAAACTATTCATAAGTTCCCAACGACGTCTTCTTAGCAAAAGCTTTTTTATTGAAGACAATCAATATCCCAACACCGGTAGAAATTGCCATATCGGCTATGTTGAAAATGGCATTGAAAAACTTAAAAGGTTCTCCGCCCCAAATGGGTAGCCATTCCGGGAAAGTGCCTTCGTAAATCGGGAAGTATAACATGTCAACTACTTTACCATGAAACCAAGTCCCGTAAGGTTGGTCGGGTGAAAAAGCAGCAACGTGGTAGCGAGTGCTTTCGTCAAAAATAACCCCGTAAAATACTGAGTCGATGATATTCCCGGCAGCACCGGCAAAGATAAGCGCGATGGCCACCATCAAGTATCTTGAACTGTGTTTGGTGCTGGCGTCATACAACCAATATCCGATTCCACAGATGGCTAAAATTCGGAAACTGGTCAGAATTAATTTCCCATATTCGCCAGGAATTTTAGTTCCCCAAGCCATTCCCTCGTTTTCGATGAGCAATATTTTAAACCAACCGGTAACGTCAATTTGGCTGGCATCTCCGTAAAAGAAATTGGTTTTGATGTATATCTTAACAAATTGATCAACCAATAAAACGATGGCAATGATTAGAATAGAGTTTCTTAACGACATTCTTAGGGTTTTAATGGCGCAAAAATAGCAATATTATTACACAAAAAGCAGAATATTTTATTTGTTAGTGAACTCATTCAATACATTTTAGCATAGTCAGAAGAAGATTGTTTATTTTTACCCTAAAAAGCAACCTAAACACTATTTTTTCATCCCAAAAAATGAAAACCAATACAATAAACCTTATGAGAAAGTTTTATGCAGCCTTGTTTTTTACATTGGCACTATTCACAATGTCTTGTGATCAAGATGACGACAATGGAGGTTTGGCCAAATTTGCCGTACCTACCGTAAAATCGTTAGCCGAAATCAGAAGTAATGTTTCGGTAACCACTGCCCGAGCTACCCAATCCAACGGAAAAATTTATGTAGCCGAAAACTATTTGTTTTACATTGCAAAAGAATCCGGTGTGCATGTTTTTGACAATACCAATCCGAGTGCGCCGCAGAACATTGCCTTCATTAATTTGGCCGGTGTGCACGATATAGCGGTAAAAGGGAATTACCTGTTTGCCGACAATTTCGTGGATTTGTTAGTGTTCGATATCAGCAACATCCAAAACATAACTTTGGTTCGTACTGTGCCAAATTCGATTGCTTTTTTTCCGGAATATCCTGAAGATGCAGAGTATTATGATTACACGTCAGAACCGGGACAAGATGAAATTATTACCGGATTTACTGTCGAAATGAGAAACAGACCACAAGGACAGGAAATTGTTTTGGCCAACGATGTTTTAGCTGGTTTTGAAAGTGCTAATGGCGGGAATATTGGAATTGGCGGTTCTTATGCTCGTTTTCAAATTAACAATAATGCTTTGTATACCATTGATTCTTATAAATTGAATGTGTTTAATATTGCCGATCCGGCTGCTGCTTTTTTCGATAAAGAAGTTTACATGACACAATGGTTTGGTGGCGGTGAATTTGAGACGCTGTTTATCCAAAAAGACATTTTGTTTGTAGGTTCAACGACCGGAATGTATACTGTTGATGCTGAAGACGAGTTCAATCCGTATTTTGTGTCCGGTTTTGCCCATGCTACCGCTTGTGATCCGGTAGTGGTTTTTGGTAATACAGCTTACATTACGGTGCGCGGTGGTTCCACTTGTGGCGCGATTGAAGATCAAATTAATGTAATCGACGTAACCGATATAGCCAATCCGACTTTATTATCAACTTATTTATTAAACGAGCCTTACGGATTAGGCATTAAAAACGGGATTTTGTATGTAGGATGCGGTGCCGATGGTTTAAAGATTTTTAACGCTGCCAACAGTGCCGGTTTGGTTTTGGAAAATAGTTATGCCAATAATGTAAAAGATGTGATTCCCCTCGACAGTCATCTGATTACAGTAGGCGATAACACCATTACACAATACAGTTACGGTCCGAATTTTACACTCATTCAGCTCAGTCAGATTGCCTTATAAAAAAAGCCCCGAATTTCGGGGCTTTTTTATGATACTATGGTTTGATTTATCGTTGTAAATTTTTGGCTTCGATACTCATGGTCGCATGAGGTACAATTTTCAAGCGCTCTTTGGAAATCAATTTTCCGGTCACTTTACAAACACCATACGTTTTGTTTTCAACACGGAACAAAGCATTTTTCAAATCGCGGATGAATTTTTCCTGACGAATGGCCAATTGCGAGTTGGCTTCTTTCGACATGGTTTCGCTGCCTTCTTCAAACGCTTTGAACGTTGGCGATGTATCATCGGTACCGTTATTCAAATCGTTCATATAAGCACTTTTTATCAAGTCTAAATCGGCTTTTGCTTTTTCAATCTTTGCTAAAATAATTTCCTTGAACTCTGCCAAATCAGCATCTGAGTATCTTAATTTTTCTTCTACCATAATCGTTACGTAATTATTTAGAAATTAATATTCTTGTTTTTATCTCATCAAATTCTATTTCAGAACCTTCGGTAATCTCATTTTCTAAAACCAAACTCTCGGTTAATGTCTCCGATTTGATATAGTTTTCATTTTCTTTAATGGCTTGCGCTAAAACCGGATGGTGTTGCAATTGCACTTTAATCTTATCGGTCACTTCAAAGCCGCTGTCCTTTCTAATGTTTTGGATGCGGTTAACCAATTCTCTCGCAATACCTTCGTTTTTCAACGCTTCGGTTAGGGTAATGTCTAAGGCCACAGTGATGCCGTTTGCATTGGCTACTAACCAACCCGGAATATCTTGAGAGGAAATCTCAACATCTTCTAATGATAAAGTTATACTTTTTCCTGAAATTACAAGCGTTAGCTCACCTTTAGCATCTAATTCATTGATTTGCTCTTGGGTGAAACCTTGTATCTCTTTGGAAATCAATCCCATGTCTTTTCCGAAACGCGGTCCTAAAGCCTTGAAATTAGGTTTAATTTGCTTTACCAATACGCCTGAAGCATCGTCTAAAAGTTCGATTTCTTTAACGTTTACTTCGGCTTTTATGAGGTCGGAAACCGCTTCAATTTCAGCACGCTGAGTCTCGTCAAGTATTGGAATCATTACCTTTTGCAACGGTTGGCGCACTTTAATCATTTCCTTTTTGCGGAGCGATAAAACCAAGGACGAAACCGTTTGGGCTTTCAACATTTTACTCTCTAACGATTTATCAACAAAGTTTTCAACCATTACCGGGAATTTTGCCAAATGTACCGATTCAAATTCCTCTGTATGTGTTGCCTGCGTTAAGTCTCTGTAAAGTTGATCCATAAAAAACGGAGCAATCGGAGCCGATAATTTGGCCACAGTTACCAAACAAGTATACAAGGTTTGATAAGCGGCAATTTTATCTGTTCCGTATTCGCCTTTCCAGAATCTGCGACGGCATAGACGTACGTACCAATTGCTCAAATTTTCTTGTACAAAATCAGAGATAGCTCTGGCTGCTTTTGTCGGTTCGTAATCGGCGTACGCTTCGTCAACGGTTTTGATTAAGGTGTGTAATTCCGATAAAATCCAACGGTCAATTTCCGGTCTTTCGTTCAACGGTACTTCGGCTTCGGCATATTTAAATCCGTCGATATTGGCATACAAGCTGAAGAAAGAGTATGTATTGTAAAGTGTTCCGAAGAACTTACGGCGTACTTCCGCCACACCTTCGATGTCAAATTTCAAGTTGTCCCACGGATTGGCATTCGATATCATATACCAACGCGTAGCATCCGGACCATATTCTTTTAAGGTTTCAAACGGATCCACAGCATTGCCCAAACGTTTCGACATTTTTTGGCCGTTTTTGTCCAATACCAATCCGTTCGACACTACATTTTTATAAGCGATTTTATCAAAAACCAAAGTTCCGATGGCGTGAAGCGTATAGAACCAACCGCGGGTTTGGTCGACACCTTCTGCGATAAAATCGGCCGGGAAGGCTTTGTTATCGTCGATTAGATCACGGTTTTCAAACGGATAATGCCATTGGGCATAAGGCATAGCGCCCGAGTCGAACCAAACGTCAATCAAATCAGATTCGCGTTTCATCGGTTGGCCGGATGGCGATACCAGTATAATGTTGTCTACCACATTTTTATGCAGATCTACTAAGTCGTAATTGGCTTCGCTCATGTTGCCGATTTGGAATCCTTTATACGGATTTTCAGTTTGGAAACCGGCTGCGATTGCTTTTTCAATTTCAGTATACAATTCTTCCACCGAACCGATCAGCATTTCCTCGGTGCCGTCTTCGCTTCTCCAAATTGGCAACGGAATACCCCAATATCTGGAGCGTGATAAGTTCCAATCGTTGGCATTTTTCAACCAGTTTCCAAAACGGCCTTCACCGGTTGCTTTAGGCTTCCAGTTGATGGTGTCGTTGAGGTCGAACATACGGTCTTTGATTTCGGTTACTTTAATGAACCAAGAATCTAAAGGATAATACAAAATCGGTTTGTCGGTTCTCCAACAATGCGGATAACTGTGTACATATTTCTCTACTTTGAAGGCTTTGTTTTGCTCTTTCAGCAAGATGGCAATTTCCACATCTACTGATTTTTCAGGTGCTTCGCCTTCATTGTAGTATTCGTTTTTGACATATTTTCCGGCGAAATCACCCATTTGGGCTACA
>JBIIXM010000060.1:0-7767 GCA_044338435.1 Flavobacterium sp.
ATTAATCTGGATGCTATTAAATTCATTGGTTACGCCTTTCAAATAGAAATGAAGTACCGTGCTTTTGCTAAAAATTTTAAAATTGTGGAAGTACCGGTGATTTTTACCGATCGCACCAAAGGCCAGTCTAAAATGAGCGGTGCCATCATCAAAGAAGCCATTTTTGGGGTGATTGCCCTCCGATTCAGGAAATTGTTAAACCGATTATAAATTACAGCAAATGAATACCGTTTTAATTAAAAATGCCAAGATTGTAAATGAAGGAAAGATTGTAGTAGGGGACGTTTTGATTGAAAACGAATGGATAGTCGAAATAGCCGAAAACATCAGCCCTAAATCGCCCGATTGCAAAATCATTGAAGCCGAAGGCCAATACTTGATGCCGGGTGCTATTGACGATCAGGTGCATTTTCGCGAACCGGGATTAACCCACAAAGGTACTATCGCTTCTGAAAGTCGTGCTGCAGTAGCCGGTGGAATTACCTCTTTTATAGAACAACCCAACACGGTTCCGAATGCCGTTACCCAAGAACTTCTGGAAGATAAATACCAAATTGCTGCCCAAACCTCATTTGCGAATTATTCGTTTATGATGGGTGGAACCAACGATAATTTAGAGGAAATTTTAAAAACCAATCCAAGAAACGTTGCCGGATTAAAATTGTTTTTAGGTTCCTCAACCGGAGATATGTTGGTAGATAGTTCCGATTCGTTAGAGCGAATTTTTTCAAGTACTAACTTATTGATTGCCGTTCACAGTGAAGATGAAACCACAGTTAAAACAAATCTTGAACGCTTTAAGCAACAATATGGCGATGATATTCCCGTTGAATTTCATCCGGAAATAAGAAGTGTTGAAGCATGTTACAAATCTACAGTCAAAGTGATAGATTTAGCCAAAAGAACTGGGGCAAGACTGCATGTTTTTCATTTGTCTACGGCCAAAGAGTTGGATTTGTTTACTAATAAAATTCCTTTAGAGGAAAAACAAATCACTGCCGAGGTTTGCATCCACCATTTGTGGTTTACCGATGCCGATTACAAAACCAAGGGCAATTTGATCAAATGGAATCCAGCTGTTAAATCGGCGACCGACAGAGACGCTCTGTGGAAAGCGTTGTTAGATGACCGCATTGACGTCATTGCCACCGACCATGCGCCACACACTTTAGAAGAAAAACAACAAGTGTATACCAAAGCACCATCGGGCGGGCCATTAGTACAGCACGCTGTAGTGGCGATGTTTGAAGCATACCACCAAGGCAAGATTTCGATAGAAAAGATAGTGGAAAAAATGTGTCACAATCCAGCCAAAATTTTCAAGATTGAAAAGCGCGGTTTTATCAAAGAAGGCTATTATGCCGATTTAGTTTTGGTAGATACCGCTATGCCTTGGAATGTTAAAAAGGAGAACATCTTAGCACAATGCGGATGGTCGCCTTTTGAGGGCTATAACTTTAAATCGAGAATTACCCATACTTTTGTAAACGGAAGCTTAGTGTATCACAATTTTAAAGTCAACGACCAGCCGTTTGGAAAACGATTGCTATTTGACCGTTAAGCTTGTAAAGATGTCGAACTACTAAAATTTTGAAGATGCGTTTAATAACCCTTTTGTTGGCTTTTTTATTGGTTTTTGTGGGTTGTACTACTGCGATAGAAAAACCCAAAAAGTTAATTGAAAAAGATAAGATGGTCGATATTTTGTACGATATAGCTTTGCTTGAAGCTATAAAATCGCAAAATGTCAATGGTGGCATCAGTTCCAAAAAATCCAATGAATTTTTGTTCAAGAAATACAAAATTGACAGTTTGCAATGGGAAGAAAACAATAAATATTACGCTTCTGACATTGAAGAATACAAAAAGATGTACGAAGAAGTAAAGAAGAGAATTCAAGAAGAAACTACAAAAGCCAATAGTACTTCCACTCAAGGCGCTACGCCATCCAGTCCAGAGGAACCGATGGTGCGATAGTTATTTTTGGTGTAAACGAACCACTTCGGCTATAACCGATTCAATGCGTTGGAATTCAAAATTCAACGCATTTTTTATTTTGGCATTCGAAATCGTGTCGGAAGACAAAAGCGATCGGGTGCTGTATTTCGATAACCGTCTTTTGGTATTGAAGAAAGTCGCCGAAAGCCAATCCAAGCGCCAACCTACAGCCAACATCCAAGACTTGGCTTCGAATTTCGGTTTTTTAGCGCCTAATTTTTCTGCAATTTTAAAGATGACATCTTTGAAAGATTGATTTTCGGCTATCACAGAAAAGCGTTCTCCCGAAATCGCAGTATTCATGAGCTGAATCATAACAGCAGCTACATCGGTGGCGCTTACATAGCCTGTAGAACCATTGGTGTAAAACGGAAATCCTTTTTGAACGGACGAGAAAAACATACCGCTGCCTTGTTGCCAAAAACCGGCTCCGAAAATCACACCGGGATTCACAATCACTACATTCAAACCTTCTTGTTGGCCGCGCCAAATTTCCATTTCGGCACCGTATTTAGAAATGGCGTAATCGCTGTGATAGTGTTCCGGATTCCATTCGGTTTCCTCGGTAATGGTAGTTTCGTTGGCTTTTAAATCGCCCAAAGCGGCAATAGAACTTACGTGGCACAGTTTGCTCACATTATAATCTATACAAAAGTTCACGATGTTGGCCGTGCCTTCGATGTTGGTTTTACGGAGTTTGTTTTCGTCTTTTGGGTTGTAGGAAATGAGTGCGGCGCAATGGTAAACGTGCGTTACGCCTTGGAATGCTTTTTCCAAAGACGGTACCTCAATAATGTCGCCTTCCATCCATTGGATTTTGTGGAATTGATTTTCCTTACCATACAATTGGAACAGCGATTGGGTTTTGCCAATGTTTTTTTCGTTTCGGTAAATGGCCCGAATTTCTGTCTCGTTTGCCGTTAATTGCAACAGCAAATGCGCGCCTACTAAACCAGTTCCGCCTGTGACTAAAATCATGTTGCTAAATTACGAATAATCAATTATGAATTACGAATTACGAATTATGAATTTTGGTGTTTACCGGTAGGCGAAAAGATTTTCTTCTAGCCCTGATGGAAGCGACTACCGTGTAGTGCGGACAGCAGGAAAATGGATTCCCGATAAATCCCGAGCCTTTCGCTACTTAAAATTTTCAAATTTTCAAATTTTCAAATTGGGTAATTAACTTATCTTTGCGCTCATTAGAGAAATAATTACGAAATGAGGAATTTAGTAGCAGAATTGCAATGGCGTGGCTTGGTTCACGATATGATGCCCGGAACAGAAGAGCAACTTTTAAAGGAAATGACCACGACGTATATTGGGTTTGACCCGACGAGTGATTCGTTGCATATTGGAAGTTTGGTGCCGATTATTTTATTGGTGCACTTGGAGCAATTTGGTCATAAACCTATTGCTTTAGTGGGTGGTGCTACGGGGATGATTGGCGATCCTTCGGGGAAATCGGACGAGCGTAATTTGTTGGATGAAGCAACTTTAGAGAAAAATGTAGCCGGAATCAAAGCCGTGTTGTCTCGTTTTTTAGACTTTAATTCGACGGCGGAGAATGCGCCGATTTTGGTGAATAATTACGATTGGATGAAGGACTTTTCGTTTATCAATTTTGCGCGTGATGTGGGGAAAAGAATTACGGTAAATTACATGATGGCTAAGGATTCGGTTAAAAAGCGTTTGAGCGGCGAAAGCGGCGAAGGGATGAGTTTTACCGAGTTTACGTATCAGTTGATTCAAGGATACGATTTTCATCATTTGTACAAAACACACCATTGTTTGTTACAAATGGGCGGTAGCGACCAGTGGGGAAATATTACCACGGGAACGGAGTTGGTGCGCAGAATGAACGGCGAAGGCGCGAAGGCGTATGCGATGACTTGTCCGTTAATTACCAAAGCTGATGGTTCAAAATTCGGGAAATCCGAAGGCGGGAATGTTTGGTTGACGGCCGATAAGACTTCGGTGTACAAATTTTACCAATTTTGGTTGAATACTACCGATGTGGATGCTGAGAAATACATTAAGATTTTCACCTTTTTAGATAAAGAAACGATTGACGCTTTGATAGCAGAACATCAAACAGCACCGCATTTGCGTGTGTTGCAAAAACGTTTGGCGGAAGAAGTAACGACATTTGTTCATGACAGAGAAGAATTGGAAAAAGCGATTTTTGCTTCGGGTGCTTTTTTTAGTCCGACGATGGACGATTTGAAAAAATTGGACACCAAAACTTTTTTAGAAGTCTTTGAAGGTGTACCACAAGCGGAAGTTGAAAAAGCAGACATTGAAAACGGTTTGGATATGATTGCGGCGCTTTCGGCCAAAACCGGTTTCTTGGCGTCGAACAGTGAAGCGAGACGTGAGTTGCAGCAAAACGCGATTTCGTTGAACAAAGAAAAAGTGGCTGCTGATTATATGATTGCCGAAAAAGACTTGATTAACGGTCAGTTTTTGATGCTGCAGAAAGGGAAGAAGAATTATTATTTAATCAAAGTGATATAAATGAAAAGGAACCGTTAAGGTTCCTTTTTTTATTCGCCTAAATTGATTTCCATTTTGTTGGAAGTAAACCAGCCTTTGATAAATATTTTGTTGATCAAGACCTCTTTTTTCTCTGCTGCTGTAAAATCAGAAAGCAGTTCTTCGGTCATTAAGTTGATGTGGAGTTCGATAAAATGCTTTTCTTTTTCTTCTATATAATATTCTATGGCATCGTTTCTATGGTATCTTTTTTTATCCCAGACTAGAATTGACCTGAAGTGTTTGGTTTGATTAGCCTCCATGTTTTGAATGTTCTCTAAGAATCCCTCTTTCTTGATTTGAGATAATTGTTCCGGAGTTCTGGATTTGATGTAAGTATCGACAGAATCAATATATTGAGTGTATTCAGCTTCCGATTTAAAATACCTAATACTACTATCCCCGTTTAAAATACCGTTAGCTTCAATGGCCGTTTCGTTTTCATAAAGTTTGTAGTACACATTGGGTCTGAGAGAGCCGGCTCCGATTGGAATTAGGTCTTTAGGATTTAAGATAAAAGTGATGGGTTTGTTGGTGAGATTCGTTAAGTGGTAATGTAAAACAAATTTTCTTTCGGTTTCATCGGAATTTAAAAACGACAAAGAGTCGATTTTTATTTCGATAGGTTTTTCTTGTCCAAAAACGGTAATCGCAAAAAAGAGGCAGGCAATTAATTTCATAATGGCATTTTGTTTATAACGAAAAAAAGCCAATTTTATTACAGCACCATTAAATTACAACCACGAATGTCAGAATGATCAAAACGCCCCAATACCTCGAAAGCGTTGTTGGGTTGTTTTTTGCCCAAATCTTGCGTGGCGATGAAGGCGCAAGAGTTGATGTTGGCCAAATCGATGACGTTGACACCGCCGGTTTTTCCGTAGTCGACATAACTTAAAGCGTCTTCGGTGTCGCGGATTAAAATGTGCATCCAACTTGGACATTCGAAAACACCGTTGCCTAAGGAATAAGCTTGAGATAGTAGTTCGGTCATGCCATATTCCGAATGGATGCTCGGAACACCAAAACCATCGCATAGGATTTGGTGTAGTTCTTCTCGAATCATTTCTTTGCGTTGGCCTTTCATACCGCCGGTTTCCATAATGATGGTATTTTTGAGCTGAAAGTGTTGCTTTTCGATTAAGTCCAATAAGGCATAAGTCACACCAATCAGTATGACGTTTTGACCGGAGTTGTCGAGTTCGATGAGCTTTGTTATCAGTTCGTCGTAATTACGCAGGTAAAAGCCGCTGTGTTCGTTGTTGGACAATTCGATTAAATCCTTCACCATATAAATCAACGATGAACCACTGCGTTCTAAATAGGACGGAAGTAAAGCCAAAACCGCATAGTCTTCGATATTACCGTAGAATTGCGAAAATGCCTGGCGGTAACTTTGCTCGTATAGCGAAACATCGGTTACGAGGTGTTGGCTAGTAATCATTCCGGTGGTTCCGCTGCTGGTAAAGGTTTCTTGGATTTCATCCGAATTTGAAACTACGGCATGACTTTTAAAAAACTGTATGGGTAAAAAAGGTATTTGTTGGAGCGATTTTACTTTTTGCACATCGGTTTTTAAGAAGTCGCAAAATTCCTTATACACCTTGTTGTTTTCGTATTGGTAACGAAAAACTTTCAACGCTATTTTTTCAAATTGCTTGTGCGAGGAAATGGTAAATATGTCATGCGGTTGAACCAAAGTGACTAAAAATTTAGCGCAAAAATACGGAAAATAAAAAAGGCCCTAACTTTCATTAGGACCTTTTTACTATTAGTTAGATGGGATTATTTAATCACCAATTTAGTTGAAGCAGTTTTACCTTCTTCGGTAATTCTAACCACATAAACACCTGCATTTAATCCGCTTACATTGATAGCGTTATCAGCAGTTGTAGTGTTGAATACTTGTTTTCCTAATACGTCAAAAATAACAACTGTTTTTTCAGCGTTAGCAGCAGTTTCGATGAATAAAGTGCCGTTAGTAACCGGGTTAGGGTATACTTTTAAACCTGAGATTTGGTTTTGAGTAGTGCCTAAGGTAAAGTTAGCTGTAGTATCGATTCTTAATTCGTCAGCTAAAACTGTTGGAGTGATTGCTGGACCATCTTGTCTGAACATAAATCCACCCAAGTTCGCAAAAGCTGTAGCAGGAGTAACACTTAAAACTGGTGAAGCACTTCCTCCTATAGTTGGATTAATGTATAATGACAAAGCATTATCTGCAAAATCATATCTTAAAACTACATACTGAATGTCGCCAGCATTGTATAAAGTTGGATCCCAGTCTGTAGCAGTAGCACCTGTTCCTAAACCGTATTGGTATTGGGTTCCGTTTTTACGAGTCCAAATTCTGGCATTAGTTGAAGCACCGGCTGCATCAGTAAATAATGCAAAATAGTTACTAGTTAAGTCGGCTGTAACGTTGGCTAAATCAGATACGGTTACAATAAATGAAGCAAAGATTGAACCTGTATTAGTGCTGGTGAATAATGTTCTTGATTCACCACCTGTACCTGAAAAAGTAATTGAATTTCCTGATGATGTGATACCGGCATAAGATAAACTTCCGCTTGCAATAGTAATATTATCACCTGAATTTACTAATGACCATTTTTGTTCAGCATTTAATGATCCTCCAACAGTGTATGGGAATGAATCAGTAAAAGGTAAAGCATTTACCGGTTTACATTCAGGTGAGTTTACATTAGCTGAGTATTGACAAGATCCTTGTGTAATATTTACAGTTAAGTTTGTTCCTTCAGTTACACCTGAGATTACGATATTTCCTTCGGCAACAGTCCCCGGATTGTCACCACCAACGGTTCCTGATGAAGGAACGATAGAGTAACTTCCTGATCCTCCACCTGTGTAAGGAATAGTTGCAGTGTAAGTATCTAAATTCAATGTAGATGCATCACAAGCGGCAGTACCAACGCCTAAAGACAAAGTGCATGAAGGGTTGAAATTTACTAAACTAACATCATCTATTCTGATTTGAGCAGCTAAGTTTGGTTGTGTAAAACGGATGCTTAAAGTTGCAGATGATGGAATGCCAGAAGTTATAGTTACCAAATTCCAGTTAGCATTGGCGTTAGGTGTAAATGTTAAAGGAGTCCAAGAAGTACCAGCATTAGTACTTACTTCAACAATCAAGCCTGCATTGGCAACAGAGTTAGCTAAGTAACCAAATTTCAACTGTAAGTTAGCAGTATTGTAGGCAGAAGTGTTTAAACC
>JBIIXM010000061.1:0-7743 GCA_044338435.1 Flavobacterium sp.
GTCATTAGGAAACGTTTTTCCGGGAACATCCATGACAGCAGGTTCGTTCATATCGTTCCAAACCCCTTTCACGCCGATTTCCGAGATCAATTCTTTGAACAAGCCTGCCCACCATTCGCGGACTTCCGGGTTGGTATAATCGGGAAAATTACATTCGCCTGGCCAGACTTTGCCTTTCATGAACGGACCATCGGCTCGTTTACAGAAATAATCGTTTTTCAACGCTTCTTGATACACCCAATAATCTTTGTCAATTTTGATTCCGGGATCAATGATGACTACCGTTTTAAAACCATCTTTGGCCAATTCGGCTACCATGCGTTTCGGCTCCGGAAAATACTCTTTGCTCCATGTAAAGCAACGGAAACCTTCCATATAATCGATATCCAAATAAATGGCATCACAAGGAATGCGCAATTCTCTAAACTTTCCGGTTATTTCTTTTACCTTGCTTTCCGGATAATAACTCCATTTGCATTGGTGATAACCCAAAGTCCACATAGGCGGCAACTCAGGTTTTCCGGTTAAGTGCGTGTAATTGACTACTACATCGCTCATTTTCGGACCGTAGAAAAAGTAGTAATTCATTTCGCCGCCTTCAGCCCAATAGCTGGTTACATTACGGCGTTCGTGACAAAAATCGAAGAAGGTTCTAAAAGTATTATCGAAAAAGATACCGTACGCTTTGTGATGATGTAAACCTATATAAAAAGGCACTACTTTGTACAATGGTTCTTGGTCTTTGTGGAAAGCGTATTGGTCGGTAGCCCAATTTTCCACGCGTTTGCCTTTTAAGTTTAAATGCGTTGGCTTGTCACCTAATCCGTAGAAACTTTCACCGTCTTTAGAGACTTTACTCATCTTCACTATGTTGCCACCGTGTTCGTAGCATTCTTCCCAATGAAAACCGAGTTCGTCTTCTAAAATTGGGAACCCGTCAATGTCGTAAATCGAAATTTTAAGGTCTTTTTTTTGAACTCTGCAAAAAACTTTACTGGTTTTGATTTGGTAAAACTCCGACTCTTCGGTAACCTCTAATTGGTTGTAGCCGTGCGATTGGGTTTTATCGATAGCATATGAAAAGTCATTACTGAAATACCCTTTGGTGGTATATCGAAAACGAATTAAGCTATCGCGAAGTATGGTGATTTTTAAAATAACGTTGTTGTCGGTATGGAAATAAATACTGTCAACATCTTGCTCAAAAGAAACAATTTGCGACGGAAATTGATCGCCTTTGTATTCCAGTTCTGTATTGGTAATCATAGTGATTTTTTATAGTCGAGTGCCAAATTTACAAAGATGATACTCAAAATTTTACAACAGTTTCAAGTAGTTTTTAACTACAACGTTTGCGGATAATAATAATAAAGAAGAACCACGAATTACTTGAATTTTCACCTTTTAATTTGTGACAATTCAAGTAATTCGTGGCTTAAAATAAGGCTAAGAAATTTTGTAAACCGTTACACCCAAAGGCGGCAAAGTCAACTCCGCCGAAAACTCACGGAAATTCCAAGCTTGTTTGTCGATTTTTATTGGTTTGACTGACATTACCCCGCTTCCGCCGTATTCGGTATTATCCGAATTGAAAACTTCAACTAACTTTCCTTTAGTAGGTAACCCGATACGGTAATTTTCGTGTACGACCGGCGTAAAGTTGGCTACTACTATTAAATCGTCTTTAGCATTCAACCCTTTGCGTATGTATGCCAACACCGAGTTTTCGTTATCGGAATAATTAATCCATTCAAAACCATCGGCGTGGAATTGCTGCTCGTACAAAGCCGGATGATTTTTGTATAATGCATTCAAATCGGTGATACATTTCTTAATGCCTTGATGATAGCCAAACTGCAACAAATGCCAATCCAAACTGTTTTCAAAATTCCACTCACCGCTTTGTCCGAACTCGGCACCCATGAATAATAACTTAGTTCCCGGATGCGTATACATATAGCCGTACAACAAACGCAAATTAGCAAAACGCTGCCATTCATCGCCCGGCATTCGGCCTAAAATGGAATGTTTTCCGTAAACCACTTCATCATGCGACAGCGGCAACATAAAGTTTTCGGTAAACGCGTAGGTCATCGAAAAGGTAATATCGTTTTGGTGGTAACGTCGGTAAATCGATTCTTTTTTGAAATACTGCAAGGTGTCATGCATCCAACCCATCATCCATTTCATCCCGAATCCAAGTCCGCCTATATAAGTGGGACGAGAAACCATTGGGAAGCTCGTACTTTCCTCGGCTATGGTTTGCACATCCGGAAAAGCCGCATATACGGCTTCATTAAAATCTTTTAAGAAACTAATGGTATCCAAGTTTTCACGACCGCCGTAAATGTTGGGTTCCCATTCGCCGTCTTTGCGCGAATAGTCTAAGTACAACATCGAAGCCACAGCATCTACACGCAAGCCATCGACATGGTATTGGTGCAACCAAAAAATAGCGTTACTGATTAAGAAAGAACGCACTTCATTGCGTCCGTAATTGAACACCAAACTCTTCCAATCGGGATGGAATCCTTTTCTTCTATCGGGATGTTCGTATAAGTTAGAACCGTCAAAAAAGCCCAGTCCGTGCGCATCTTCCGGAAAGTGCGACGGCACCCAGTCGAGGATAACACCCACACCGGCTTGGTGTAATTTATCTACCAACAACATAAAATCTTGCGGCTTCCCGAAACGCGAGGTAGGTGCAAAATAACCCACCAATTGGTAACCCCAAGACGGATCATACGGATATTCCATCACCGGCATAAACTCGACATGTGTGAAACCGGTTTCTTTTACGTAAGCCACTAATTCGTCGGCCATTTCTATATAGGTCAAGAATTTGCCTTCTGCATTGCGGCGCCATGAGCCTAAATGGACTTCATACACCGAAAACGGCTTATCTAACCCATTTTTATCTTTGCGGTGGTCCATCCATTTTTTGTCCTTCCACTTGTAATCTAAGTCCCAAATCACCGAAGCGGTTTGTGGCGGATGTTCGCAAAACAAGGCAAACGGGTCGGCTTTCTCGGTAATAACACCTTCGTTATTGGATTGGATTTTGTATTTGTAGCGTGTGCCTTTGTCGATACCGGGAATAAATCCTTCCCAAATGCCCGAGCCGTCCCAACGCACGTTGAGTTGGTGTTCGCCTTGGATCCAGTAATTAAAATCGCCCACAACCGAAACCGAACGCGCGGACGGAGCCCAAACGGCAAAATACACGCCTTTCACACCATTGACTTCCGTTAGGTGTGCGCCCAGTTTTTCATATAATCGAAAATGCTTTCCGGCTTTGAACAACTCAATGTCGAAATCGGTAAAAAGCGAGTGTACTTGTACTTGGTTCATGTTGTTGTTTTTATAGTTAATGGCACTTTTGCCGCTAATATCTACAGTGTCACCCTGAGCCTGTCGAAGGGTTTGAAGCGAATGGTTAGCGCTTCTTTGTTATTCATTTTCCCGCTTTCTGTGCTACGCGGTAGCACTGCCAATCGGGGCTAATTAGGATTTGTCTTTTGTTTCAGTGGCCTTTCCTCTCTAGCCCCGATTGGAGCGGAAATCCTTTTTGTGTAACAAAAAGATTGAAGCGGAAAGCGGGAAAAGGGTTTAGCAATTGCCTAAACCTTTCGCTCCCAACCCTAATAATTCATAATACTCTGAATCCCGCGCAACGGAATCACCGCCCAACGCGGACGGGAATTGAGTTCGTATCCGAGTTCGTACACCGCTTTTTCGAGCAGACAGTACTTGAGTAGAAACTCGATTTCGTGCGTATAGCCAATATTCAAATTGCCCGATTGCGCTTTGTCGATATAGGTTTCCAAAAACGCACCGACAAAATAATGGAACAAGATTTCGGCCGCTTGGAACAGCTGATCTTGGTCGTACGGATATTTGTCTTTGTTGTTAAAAATCGTAGCGTAAATGGCGTAATGGAATGAGCGGAACAAACCGGCCACATCTTTAAGCGGCGGCTGTTTCACTTTACGGTCGCGGATAGTACTTTCGGGTTCGCCTTCAAAATCGAGCAGGTAAAAATCGTCGCCATTCACCAAAATTTGGCCCAAGTGATAATCGCCGTGGATGCGGATGCGCTCGGATTTCATTTTGGTCCAATCGAAATCGACAAAGTGCTTGCGGACGATTTTTTTGTTCTCCATAAACTGATGTGCGAGTTCGAGTGCCAAACCGTCGAGTTTGTGCAAACTGTTCTCTATGATGTTTAATCGGTTTTGGAATTGGTACAACATGCGGTTTTTGAGCCATACGGTGTAATCGCCATTGTAAGTGGTAGGCGTAAACGCTGTATCGTGGATATCGCCGCCCAACGCGATGTGCATTTCGGCTGTACGTTTGGCCAAGGTTTGCAAACGCAGGAACAAACTCAACCCTACCCAATCGATAATTTCCGGCGGAATATCATTGATCCTCATACGCTTGAACATCGGAATATCCGGGAGTTTATCGATCTTGATTTTTTTGTTTTTTAAGTTTGAAAAAACACCGTCGATTTCCTCAAGCATGAATTTCCAAGCATCACCTTGGTTGGGCACTAATTCCTGCATTAAACCTAAAGTGATGTTTCCTTCGGGCAAAGCCAAATTGATACTTCCGGTGTAAGCCGGTGAACTTTTAAAATGCATGCGCTCTGTCAGGAAACGACTGATTTCGTAATCGGGATTGGTACTTACATAAATGCGACGGAAAATTTTGAGCACAAAAGCGTCGTTGAAAATAATAGAGGTATTACTTTGCTCCAAGCCCATGAATTTAGACGACTTGTATTCTTTGTCGTTAAACTGAATGCCTTTGTGGAATATTAACTTCAGTTCCGGATTTTCGGTGGCTTGGACGATGTTGTCGAACAATAGTTTTCGGAAATCTTCTTGGTGTAAGGCATCGACCAAATAGCCTTCGATAGGGCCAAATTTAGCCGGCGAGATGATTGTACTCGTATCCAATTCGGCAGACGTCATGAACGCCAACGGCATAAAATAATGTTGGAAAAACGCTTCCTTGAAATTTACTTCGAGTAAAACCCCGTAATAAGTATTTTTCTTAGACGTGATTTTAAAATGATCTACGACTTCGATATACTTTAACGTACTCGCTTTACCGCCATACCAACGTTTGTTGATGATGTAATTCTCGAGTATATCAGAAGCAAAAACTTTGATAAACTCTTCGTCGGTGAAAGCATTTTTCCATTCCGATTTGAACTTAAACGGATTGGCGAAGGTGTCTTGGTTAACGTTTTCCATACGACTATTTGTAAATTTTAAACAAATGGAATGGCAAGGCCGGATGCAATTCCACGAAATTCCATTCTTTATCCCAATGGTAGCTATTGCCGGTAATTAAATCGACCACTTTTACCGTTTGTCCGGCTTGAATGCCCAACGAAGCCAACGGCAATTGTACCCAGGCTTGTTTAGCGTAATAAGGATCGAGACTGCAAATCATTAGCATTTCATCCTTTTTGGCATCGTCAAACTTGTAATAGGCTAAAATTTGGTCGTTGTCGGTAGCACAAAATTGGATGTTATTGGTTTGTTGCAAAGACGGTTGTTCCCTGCGGATTTTATTGATTTTGGTGATGATGGCAATCAACTTATTTTGAATGCTCCAATCCCAGTGGTAAAACTCATATTTCTCGGAGTTGAAATATTCCTCTTTACCCGGCATGGCTTCCGACACCATATATTCATAAACCGGTCCGTAAATCCCAACGCTGGAACTTAAGGTAGCCGCTAAGAAATATTTATGTAAATAGATGCTTTCGTTACCGCTTTGGAGTGCGTATGGAAGAATATCCGGCGTGTTAGGCCAGAAATTCGGTCGGTAAAAATCGGCTTGCTCGGTTTTGGTTAATTCTTCTACATATTCTATTAATTCCGCTTTAGTATTGCGCCAAGTGAAATAAGTATAGGATTGTGAGAAACCTTGTTTGGCCAACTCGTGCATGATTTTCGGACGTGTAAAGGCTTCGGCTAAGAAGAGCACATCAGGATGTTTCTTTTTGACTTCGGCTATAAGCCAACCCCAAAAATAAAACGGTTTGGTATGCGGATTGTCAACGCGGAACACGCGGATATCACATTCTTCAACCCAAAACAGTGCGACATCCAACAATTCTTTCCAAAGATTTTTCCAATCGCCGGTTTCAAAGTAAATCGGCATAATGTCTTGGTATTTCTTCGGCGGATTTTCGGCATATTGTACCGTTCCGTCCGGGCGCCATTTGAACCACTGCGGAAACTCTTTCACATACGGATGGTCCGGCGCAGCTTGAAGCGCATAATCCATAGCCACTTCAATCCCCAAACTTTTGGCGGTTTTGACTAAGGATTTGAATTCATCTATCGTTCCCAATTCGGGATGTGTGGCTTTGTGTCCACCGTATTGAGAACCGATACCCCAAGGCGAACCTACATCGCCCGGTTCAGCGGTAGTCGCATTGTTTTTCCCTTTGCGATTAATTTCTCCAATAGGATGAATCGGAGGAAAATATAAGGTATCAAAACCCATAGCGGCTACTCTAGGCAATAACTTTTCACAATCTTTAAACGTCCCGTGTTTTCCTTTTTCAGGCGAAGAAGAACGAGGAAAAAATTCGTACCAAGTGCTGAACAAGGCCTTGGGACGATCGACATACACTTGCAGTTCGTGGGACTTATTGGCTAAAGTTCTAGTGGGATAAGCTTCAAAAATATGGTGTAATTCTTTAGATAATGCGATTTGAATTGCTTTATCGTATAGCTTCTCGTCTTGAAAAGCTTTGATCGCTTCGTTTAGGTATTTTTTTTCAGAAGCGGTTACTTCTTTTAGAATAGCTTCGCAGTACTCTGCTCCTTCCAGCAATTCTGATTTGACATATTGACTGTCTTGGATTTTTCGCTCGGTACCGTGTCGCCAATTTAAGGCATAATCCACCCAAGCTTCGACGAAATACGAAAAGTGACCTTGTTTGTCTACAATAAACTCAGCTTGCCATTCATCATTCCCTAATTCGGTCATAAGTACTTCCTGCCATTTTTTGGACGACTCATGTTTGAACTTAACACAAGCCGCTATTACATCATGTCCGTCGGCAAAAACATTGGCTTTTACCACAACCGATTGTCCAACAATTCTCTTGATATAAAAAGCACCGCCATCCAATTGAGGCGTAACATTTTCAATAATTATTCGGGTTTGATTTTGCATTTTGACGTATATTTATGATGTTGAAATTTAACAAAATTTAAGTTAAGTTTTTAAGCGTCCAAAAAATTATTGAAATGACAAAAAAGGCCCAAAAATCTATACAATCATTGCAAATTCCGAAGTCAATTTTGTTTACAGCTAAAATATTAGAGAGAATTTCTCCAAAATTAACCACTCTTTTTGCAGCCCGACTTTTTACCACGCCAATCAAATACAAAATTCCGAAGCGCGAATGGCAGATGGAAGAGCAAAGTTGGAAAACGAAGCTTTACATCCCTACCATACAAAAGAAAATTCAGGTGTATCAGTATGGAGAAAGTAATAAAAAAGTACTGCTTGTTCATGGCTGGTCGGGACGCGGGACCCAATTGGTGAAAATTGCCGATGAGTTAGTAAAAATGGGTTACCAAACAGTAAGTTTTGACGCACCGGCTCATGGCAAATCGGAGGGAAAAACAACTATTATGACTGAGTTTATTGCTTCCATTTTGGAGTTAGAAAAACAATTTGGTCCTTTTGAATTTGCTGTTGGAC
>JBIIXM010000062.1:0-7684 GCA_044338435.1 Flavobacterium sp.
CATATTGCAGTGTCGACACCATAAAATCATACGTTACTTTCACGCGTTCTGCATACGGTTTCAACATGTGTGTTTCCACCACGTAGCCAAGCGCGTTGAATAGCGAAGTATAGCCTGTAGCATAACGAGGCGTATCGCTAAATTGGGCAAAACCATCAGCAGGAGTACCATGCCAAACGTTGACATACGGAGTGCTTTCGACTTTTTTCGATTGTAAATCTTTAACGATGGCAGGCGTCATTTCGGTTTTAATAAATTCGCCTAAGGTATTGCCCAAACGATTGGGTTCGGTCATAATGTAGGTGAGTTTGTACTGATAATCTGCACCATTGCTTACGTGATTGTCAATAAAAATGTCAGGTGAAAAGTAATGGAAAATTTGGGTAAATGCTTGGGTGTTTCGAGTATCGGTTTTGATGAAGTCGCGATTCAAGTCGAAATTCCGCGCATTGCCTCTAAACCCGTATTCCTCCGGGCCGTTTTGATTGGCTCTGGAAGTTGCATTTCGGTTGAGTAAACCACCAATATTATAGACCGGAATAGCAATGACGATGACGTTTTTCGGAACAGTTATTTTTTTCAAAGCCAAATCCCGAAACAATTGCATAGACGCGTCAATGCCATCGGGTTCACCGGCGTGAATACCGTTGTTGATGAGCAGGAAAAGCTTTTCGGTTTTGGTCTTGTAGTCAAACTTTTTATCGGCATCAAAAATGACTACTCGCAAAGGTTCACCGCTATCGGTTAAACCAAAGGTTTTCCCTTTGATGGTTTCAAAATCGGCATCGAGTTGGTGGTAAAATCGCAATACTTCTGTATAATCAGCCGATTGGTTGCCGTTGCCTTTTTCAAAAAAAGTGGCATAAGAGTCGTTTTTTTGCGCCCAGGAAGTCAGTGCAAACAGCAATAAAAGCGAAATGACTTTCATTACTTTTCTTTTTTAACTACTACGCTATCCGGAACCAAAACGGTGTAATCGCCCCCGTTTCGGATAACATCTCTAACAATGCTGGAGGAGATATAAGAGGTTTTGGAGGCCGTAAGTAAAAACACGGTTTCAATTTGAGATAGCTTTCTGTTGGTATGGGCAATGGCTTTTTCAAATTCAAAATCGGCCGGATTGCGCAAGCCACGCAGGATAAAATCGGCATCCAGTTTCCGACACAAATCGATAGTCAATCCTTCGTAGGTGATAACCGAAACTTTCGGATGGTCTTTAAAGGCTTCTTCTATAAACTGTTTGCGTTCTTCTAATGAGAACATGTATTTTTTATCGGCATTGATACCAATCGCAACAATCACTTCATCGAAAAGAGAAACACCTCTTTTAATAATATCATAATGTCCTAAAGTAATAGGGTCAAATGAACCGGGGAAAACTGCTTTTCTTTTCATATGGTTGTATGTTATAGGTTGTGAGTTGTAAGTTAAAAGCTGTATGACCTACAACTTATAACTTACAACCCACAACTTTTATTTATTTAAAGCCAATTCTAAGGCGTTACTGAACAAGTCGATCAAAGAAATGCCGGCTTCTTTGGCTTGTTGCGGAATCAAACTTTCGGTAGTTAAGCCCGGAATGGTATTCATCTCCAACATATGCGGTTCACCATTTACGATGATGAATTCACTTCTGGAGAAGCCACTCATTTTTAAAACTTCGTAGGCTTTTTTAGCTACAGCCGATACTTTGGCGGTCATTTCCGGAGAAATTCGGGCCGGAGTAATTTCTTGTGACTTACCTAAATACTTGGCTTCGTAGTCGAAGAAGTCGTTTTCGGATACAATCTCGGTTATGGGTAAAACGGTAATTGCTCCTTTATAATTGATCACGCCAACCGAAACTTCTGTGCCGTCTAAGAAACTTTCGATAATGATTTCGTTGTCTTCTTTGTAGGCGTTGACTATGGCATAAGCCAATTCGTCTTTGGTTTTAACTTTAGAAATACCAAAACTCGAACCCGATTTGTTGGGTTTCACAAAGCAAGGCAAACCAACAGTTTTTAGGATGGCTTCTTCGTCGATTTCATCACCTTGATTTAAATAATAGGAAGTCGCTGTCTTAATACCATAAGGTTTCAATACCGACAATAAATCACGCTTATTAAAAGTTAAAGCCGCTTGGTAATAATCGCAGGAACTTTGCGGAATACCTAACAATTCAAAATAGGCTTGCATCAAACCGTCTTCGCCCGGCGTACCGTGGATGGCATTGAAGACAACATCAAAAGTGATTTTTTCTCCGTTTACTGTTACAGAAAAATCATTACGATCTATCGGAAATTCGTTGTCTTGCTCATCTACATAAACCCATTTGTCTTTTAAGATATGAATGCGATAGCCTTTGTATAAATTTTGGTCTAAAAATTGATAAACCACGTTGCCGCTTTTGAGAGAAATTTGATATTCGCTGGAATATCCGCCCATAATGATGGCTACTTTTTTCATTAGTAGTAGGAGTTAGGTTGGTATTAAAGTAGTAACAAAATTATCATTTTTTTTCTTAGATAAAGCTATGTCTATAGATTTTTAGATTGTTAGACTTCTTAGAATTTTAGACTCGCCTGCAGCTTTTAGACTTTTAGACTTCTTTGATGTTTCTAACTCTCTAAAAGCGAAGCGCATTTAAACGCCTTAAAGGCCTATCTAAAATTCTAATAGCGAAGCGTATCTTTTTTATATCTTTGCTTAAATAATATTTCTTTATGAGTTTACGCCAATATTTAACCAGTAAGGTGTTTTTTGCCCAAGTATTAGCCGCTATGGCCATTTTTGCTGTAATAGCTTTTCTATTTTTTCATTGGATAACTTACACAACCAATCACGGTCAGGAAATTACGGTGCCGGATTTGAGTAAACTGTCTGCTGAACAAGCGGAAGAAAAATTAGACGCTTTAGATTTGGATTACATCATTTTGGATACGGTTGATTTTCGTCCCGAATTTCCAAAGTTAACCATAGTAGAACAAGAGCCGAAAGCTGGTGCTAAGGTAAAAGAAGGCCGTAAAATTTATTTAAAAATCAATGCATCCACTTATACCATGGTGGCCGTGCCCGATTTGATTGAGAAAACGTATCGCCAAGCGGTTCCGACATTAGAAGCGGTTGGTTTGAAAGAAGGTAACATCACTTACAAACCGTATTTAGGAAAAGATATGGTGCTGGAAATGCGCATGAACGGTAAAAAAGTAAAACCGGGCGACAAAGTGTTGAAGTCTTCTAAAATCGATTTGGTTTTGGGCGACGGAAAAGTGGTTTTTGATGATACGACTATTGATTCTACCACTGTAGATTCTACTGATATAATGCCTTTAGATGAGTAATACCAACGATAATTTCGAGTTAGAAGAGGAATTATTCGAACACCATCGCTTTGTATCGCCTAAAGGTCAAAGTTTGTTGCGTGTCGATAAGTTCTTGATGCAATTGATAGAAAACGCTACCCGAAACAAAATCCAACAAGCTGCCGAAAAAGGCAATATTTGGGTGAACGATGTACCGGTAAAATCCAACTACCGCGTCAAACCTTTCGATGTGGTTAGGGTAATGCTCGAGCATCCGCCTTTTGAAAATCATATCATTCCCGAAGATATTCCGCTGAATATTGTATACGAAGACGATGCTTTATTGGTTATCAATAAACCACCCGGATTGGTGGTGCATCCGGGACACGGGAATTATACCGGAACTTTAGTGAATGCTCTAGCTTTTCACTTCGACAATTTACCGCTCAATTCGAGTGAGCGTCCGGGATTGGTGCATCGCATCGATAAAAACACTTCCGGTCTTTTGGTCATTGCCAAAACCGAAGCGGCTATGACACATTTGGCCAAACAGTTTGAAGACAAAACTACCGAAAGGGAATACATCGCTATAGTTTGGGGCAATGTCAAAGAAGATGAAGGTACCATTGAAGGTAATATTGCGCGTCATATGAAAGACCGCATGCAAATGGCAGTTTATCCCGAAGGCGATGTGGGAAAACACGCTGTGACACATTATAAAGTTTTAGAACGATTTGGCTATGTGACTTTGGTGTCTTGTAAATTAGAAACAGGAAGAACACACCAAATTCGAGTCCATATGAAATACATTGGTCACACTTTGTTCAATGATGCGCGCTATGGTGGCGATTTGATTTTGAAAGGCACTACATTTACCAAATACAAACAGTTTATCGACAACTGTTTTAAAACCCTACCGCGACAAGCGTTACACGCAAAGACACTAGGATTTGAACATCCTGTGACTAAAGAATACATGCGATTTGACACTGAAATACCGGAAGATATGAAAGACTGTATAGAAAAGTGGCGTAATTACTCCAAATCTCATGCGGAGGTTAATGACGAAGAAGCATAAAAAAAGTCCTGATTATTCAGGACTTTTTTATTTTATAAATCATCTTCAATCGGCTTTTCGGCCATAAAGATGTAGTAGATGCCGACTAGTATAAACGGAATACTCAGCCATTGTCCGGTGCTTAATAATCCGAAACTTTCTTCGATACCGCCTTGGCTTTCTTTAACATATTCTACCGCAAAACGCACAGACCATAACATTACTAAGAAGTAACCGAACAACAAACCTTGTTTTTCCGCAGTTTTGGTTTTCCAATACAAGAAGTACAAAGTGAAGAAAACAAAGATATACAAAAAGGCTTCGTACAATTGAGCCGGATGTTTCATGGGAACTTTAGCTAATAAATCGGCATATTGCGGATCAGTGGCTATGGCGTGATAAGCGTCGTTTACATTGGAGAGTTTGGTGATGTTCATCACATCTTTGGCCGAATAATAATCGCGGACAAATTTGATTCCGAAAGCCGAATCTGTAACATTTCCAACAATTTCCGAGTTGAAAAAATTTCCAATTCTCACAAAAATAGCGCCACTAGCTACCGGAATTACTACTCGGTCCAACACCCAAAGCATAGGTCTTTTGATTACCTTTTTACTATAAAAATACATGGCAATGATGATGGCAATGGCCGCACCGTGACTCGCTAATCCTCGGAATCCGGTAAATTCAAATTCGGGGTGGAATTTAAACGGCAATAAAATCTCAGTAGGATTGTTTCGGAAATATTCCCAATCGTAGAAAAATACCTGACCCAAACGCGCACCCAAAAGCGTTGCGATTACAGTCCAAATAAATAAAGTGTCTAATTTATCAATCGACTCGTTTTCTCTTTCATAAATCTTTTTCATGATATACCAGCCTAAACCGAATGCGATAACAAACATCAAGCTATAATAACGAATGATGAAAAAGCCAATATCAATACCTTCCGAAGGATTCCAAACCATGATTTATTATTTTGGGGATTTAGTGTAAAAGTAATTAAATGTTTCTAACTGAGAAAAAATTAACCTTTCTTTAGTGTGAGCACTTTTTTTCGGGCACCGGGTCATAACCACTTTTTCCCCAAGGATGGCAACTCAAAATTCTTTTGAAACCCAAGTAGCTTCCGTAAAATAATCCGTGAATCTTTAGGGCTTCAATGAAATAAGTGGAGCAAGTGGGTTGAAAACGACAAGTTGCCGGAAGTAATGGAGAAAGTACGATTTTGTAGAACCAAATCAACAATAATAATGGTGCTATCAATAGCTTTCTCAACATATTTATTGTATGCTGAAAGTTGTTCCTTCTTTACCGTCTTTCAATTGTATACCTAAGGCTAACAATTGGTCACGAATCTGATCTGAAAGCGCAAAGTCTTTATTGGCTCGTGCTTCCAATCGCATGTTAATCAATAATTCAACTACACCTTCCAATTTATCCGTTTGATTGGAAACCGCTTTTTCATCTTTAATGCCTAACACATCGAAAGTAAAGCTTTTGAGGGTTTCGCCTAAAACAGTTATATCAGCAGCGGTCAAGGTTTCTTTACCGTCGTTCACCAAATTCACATATTTGATGCCTTCAAATAAATTCGCAATTAAAATCGGCGTATTGAAGTCATCGTTCATCGCCTCATAACAGTTTTGCTTCCAAGTGGCAATATCAGTTGAAGAAACGGCATTCGGCTTCAAATCTTTAATCAATTCCAAGCCATCCATCAATCGGGTAAAGCCTTTTTCAGCAGCTAAGATTCCGTCATTAGAAAAGTCAAGGATACTGCGGTAGTGCGCTTGCATCATAAAGAAACGCGCCACATTAGGGGAGAAGGCCTTGCTTAAAAACGGACTGCCGCCGTTGTAAATTTCACTTGGTAGTATATTATTACCGGTTGACTTCGACATTTTTTTGCCGTTTAAAGTCAGCATATTAGCGTGCATCCAATAGTTTACCGGACTGTGACCGGTACAAGCTTCGTTTTGGGCAATTTCACATTCATGGTGTGGGAATTTCAAGTCCATTCCGCCACCATGTATATCAAATGTTTCGCCTAAATATTTGGTGCTCATGGCAGTACATTCCAAATGCCAGCCCGGGAAACCAATGCCCCAAGGCGAAGGCCAACGCATGATGTGTTCCGGTTCTGCTCTTTTCCACAAGGCAAAATCTTGCGGATTTCTCTTGTCCGATTGTCCGTCAGTATCACGGGTATTGGCCAGCATTTCTTCAATGTTTCTGCCGCTCAATTTTCCGTAGTGATGGGTTTCGTTAAACTTCACTACATCAAAATACACGGAACCGTTAGACTCATAAGCAAAACCTTTGTCAATAATTTGTTTGACAATTTCTATCTGTTCAATAATATGACCGGTTGCCGTGGGTTCAATGCTTGGCGGTAAAAAATTGAATTGGTTTAAAACATCGTGAAAATCAACGGTGTATCGCTGCACAATTTCCATTGGCTCTAACTGTTCCACTCGGGCTTTTTTGGCAATTTTATCTTCGCCGTCATCTACATCATCCACTATATGGCCTACATCGGTGATGTTGCGTACATATCGTACTTTATAACCTAGATGAAGCAAATAGCGGAAAATCATATCAAATGACATGAACGTTCGTACATTACCCAAGTGTACATTGCTGTACACAGTAGGACCACAAACATACATCCCGACATTGCCTTCGTGCACCGGTTTGAAAAGTTCTTTTTCTCCTGTTAAAGAGTTGTAAATTTTGAGCGTATGATTTTTATAAAGTTGCATTTTTTCTGGAGCTATTTCCGGCTTTACGTTTCAATCTTTTTTAAATTCCTTCGTTAACACTTCGGTATTTTAAAAAAGGATTTTCACTGCAATCCGGGCTATTAAAAACTGGTTTCTAACTTGATGTAATCTAAAAATTCACGTTTGGTGGTGTCATTTTTGAATTTCCCGCCAAACTCCGAAGTTATGGTACTGCTTTCAATGTCGCGAATACCTCTGGAGTTAACGCACAAATGTTTGGCATCAATCACGCAAGCCACATCTTCAGTATTTAAAACGCGTTGCAATTCCTGAACAATTTGCATGGTTAGTCGCTCTTGTACCTGAGGTCTTTTGGCAAAATAATCTACAATTCTATTCATTTTAGATAAGCCTACTACGGTTCCGTTTGAGATGTAAGCCACGTGTGCTCTGCCAACAATTGGCAATAGGTGATGTTCGCAAGTAGAATAAACTGTAATGTTTTTTTCTACCAACATCTCACCGTATTTGTAGTTGTTTTTGAAGGTAGAAGAATTGGGCTTTTTGTTGGGATTTAAACCGCCAAAAATTTCTTTTACAAACATTTTGGCTACTCT
>JBIIXM010000063.1:0-7649 GCA_044338435.1 Flavobacterium sp.
AAACAAATCGGTGTTTTGGAGCAAAATGGTCTGCTCCAGGGCATTTTTATTAATTTCTAAATCATATATAAACTGTTTGTTGTCTTGATGTACTACTAAATAGGCTTTTTTATCTTTGAATATCGACATAGTGGCCAGGTTCGTTTTAATTTTAATAATGGTTTTTCCTTCCATAGAAAAATTATTCACTTCCAAGGCAAATCCGATACCATTTTTATCGGTAAAAGTTTTTGTGATGGTTTTGTTTTGATAAGTCACGCTTACGTTATTGAAATCATCATCGGGAGTAACCTCGAATTTACCGAAGCCTGCAGCATTTAAACGGACTGTTTTGAGGGTTTCTCCTTTGGAATTTTGTATGATGGCTTCGAGATTGTCCGGAGCATTGTTTCGGCAATCTTTTACGCGAATCCCAATAGTATTTTTGATCCCGTTGATGAAATTTCCTCCTTCAGGATGGAGTGTTATGTCTAATGATTCTTCATCAATTTTGTTGTAGTTTTTAATGCCTTCTTGCGGATTGATGATGTTTATTTTAAATATTGACGACTCATCTTCGCTGAAATTATTCATCCAATTGGTGTACACTTGAATGTGATATAATCCGGAGTGTAATTTTGGGTCTAAATCAATGACTCCGGAAAAGGTGCCGTTATAAGCATAAACTAATTTTTCTGTTACGATATTACCGTTTTCATCGTATAAAACCAAATGAATATTGGTGGTAAAAAAAGCTTTTTTAGTTTTTCGGTTGATGACATATCCTTGGTACCAAATTTTTTCATTGGTCAAGAAAGTCGATTTGTCTAAATGCAGGTGAATGGCTTCTCTTTCCAGGAAGAAGTAATCTTCTAAAGCAGCTACAATTTTGTCTCGGTTTTCATCAGGAGTTTCTTGGGCGTTTAGTAGACTGGTAGTTACGAATAGTACAATAAAAAAAATAGTTTTAAACATAAGAAAGCGATTACGATAATCAAAAATATAAAATTTTATTTACAAAATAAATAAAAAAAACGCCTTGATTTCTCAAGACGTTTTACGAGTATTTTGTACTTCTGAATTTTTACTTCGTATTTGGCATTACATCATGCCCGGCATTCCGCCTCCCATTGGCATTCCGGCACCGGCATTTTCTTCTTTGATTTCTACCAAAGCACATTCTGTAGTTAAAATCATTCCGGAAACTGAGGCTGCGTTTTCTAAAGCCACACGGGTTACTTTTTTAGGGTCGATGATTCCGGCTTTCAACATGTCAACATACTCATCGGTTTTAGCATTGTAGCCAAAATTGGCTTTACCTTCACTAACTTTTGCAACTACCACAGAACCTTCTAAACCGGCGTTTTCAACGATAGTTCTCAAAGGCGATTCAACAGCACGAGACACAATTTGAATTCCGGTAGCTTCATCGGCATTGCTTGCTTTTAATTTGTCTAAAACAGCTTTGGCTCTTAATAAAGCGACACCGCCACCGGCTACGATTCCTTCTTCAACGGCTGCGCGAGTTGCGTGTAAGGCATCGTCTACACGGTCTTTTTTCTCTTTCATTTCTACTTCAGAAGCGGCACCAACGTACAATACGGCAACGCCACCGGCCAATTTAGCCAAACGCTCTTGAAGTTTTTCTCTGTCGTAGTCTGAAGTCGTAGTCTCCATTTGGGCTTTGATTTGGTTCACACGATTTTTAATCATGTCGGCATTTCCTGCGCCGTTTACGACAGTGGTATTGTCTTTATCGATGGTTACTTTTTCTGCAGTACCCAACATTTCTAAAGTGGCATTTTCTAAAGTGTATCCGCTTTCTTCCGAAATTACGGTTCCACCGGTTAGGATGGCAATGTCTTCCAACATCGCTTTTCTTCTATCACCAAATCCAGGCGCTTTAACAGCGGCGATTTTTAACGCACCGCGTAATTTGTTTACCACCAAAGTAGATAACGCTTCACCGTCAACATCTTCAGCAATAATCAACAATGGTTTCCCTGATTGTGCTACAGGTTCTAAAACCGGTAATAACTCTTTCAAAGAAGATACTTTTTTATCGTAAAGTAGGATGTAAGGTCTTTCCAATTCCACTTCCATTTTTTCAGGATTGGTCACGAAGTATGGTGACAAATAACCTCGGTCGAATTGCATACCTTCTACCACATCAACATATGTATCGGTTCCTTTGGCTTCTTCTACTGTAATTACCCCTTCTTTGCCTACTTTGGCGAAAGCAGTAGCAATTAATTCACCAATTACTTCGTCGTTATTGGCAGAGATTGAAGCGATTTGTTTGATTTTTTCAGAGTCGCTGCCAACAACCTGAGCTTGTTTGCCCAAATCTTCAATAATAGCTTCTACTGCTTTGTCGATACCGCGTTTTAAGTCCATTGGATTGGCACCGGCAGCCACGTTTTTCAAACCTTCTTTAACGATAGCTTGCGCTAGTACGGTTGCAGTTGTAGTTCCGTCACCTGCTAAATCATTGGTTTTAGAAGCTACTTCTTTTACCATTTGCGCGCCCATATTTTCCAGAGCGTCTTTTAATTCTACTTCTTTAGCTACTGAAACACCGTCTTTGGTTACGGTTGGACCACCAAAAGATTTAGAGATGATTACATTTCTTCCTTTTGGCCCTAAGGTTACTTTTACTGCATTCGCTAAGGCATCAACACCACGTTTTAAACCGTCGCGTGCTTCAATGTCGAATTTTATATCTTTTGCCATTTTGTTTGTTTTTTTGTCTTAATACTTAATATTCAAATCTTAATACTCTGTTAGATAATCGCAAGAATATCATCTTCACGCATGATGAGATAATCCTTGCCGTCGAATTTTAAATCGGTTCCGGCGTATTTGCCGTATAAAACAGTATCACCAACTTTTACGGTTAACGGTTGGTCTTTTTTTCCGTTACCTACTGCCACTACAACACCTTTTTGCGGTTTTTCTTTAGCAGTATCAGGAATGATAATCCCGGAAGCTGTTTGGGTTTCAGCGGCTGCCGGTTCCACAATAACTCTGTCAGAAAGAGGTTTAATGTTTAATGCCATAATGTTATATTTTTAGGTTATAATATTTTGTTGACTTCGCTTTTTCAGAAATTATGCCAAGGGTTTTTTACTGTCATTTTTTCCTAAAAAAAATGCCAGCATGTCAGCGCTGGCATTTGGATAAAGAACAAAGTCTTTGTTATTTTTTTTCACCTGTCGGTTGTGCAGGAGTAGCGGCCGGAGTTTCTGTAGCTGTTTTAGGTGCTGCGGTTTCCGTTTGTTCAATTACTTTTGATTCGGTTTGTCCGCCGCCCATACCCGGGAAACTTAAACTGGATAACAAAATCAAAACGATTAAAGCAGCAGCTAAAGTCCAAGTACTTTTATCTAAAAAGTCTGTTGTTTTTTGAACACCGCCTAACATTTGTGATCCGCCTAATGAAGAAGACAAACCGCCTCCTTTAGGATTTTGTACCATAACGGCAATGATCAATAAAAAACAAACCAATGTGATTAATGCTAAAAAGATGGTAAACATAATGTGTTATAATTAGTTATTATTTTGTTGTAAAATCTTTATATCCGAAATTCGGTTTGCAAAGAAACTACTTTTTTCCGGATATTTCAAAATTAATATTTCATAAGCTTGAATTGCTTTGGAATATTTTTTTTGTTCCAAGTAAACTCGCGCCAGCGTTTCTGTCATTAAATGTGACGTGTCTTCTGAAAAAGGCTCAATTGCAGGAACTACAGCATCTTTGGCTACCGGCATAATTTTCGGGTTGGTCTCGATGAATTTATCAATCAATGCCAGCTTTTTCTTTTTAATATCGTTATCCGGAGTGTCTGATGTCGATGCCGTTTCACGAACAATAGGTTTTAGTCGGGACAATTGTAGCCACTCTTCGAACGAATGTTTTTCGTTTTTGGAGAATTCCAATGGTTTGCCGATCTCCAATTTAATTTCTGCTTTTTGTTCTTCACTGCCGGTGGCTTCTTTGATGGAAGTTAGTATGGATTGTTCTAAAGGATTGGCTGTTGGTTCCTGATAGGCCACTTTTACTTCTTCCAGACCAATCACATTGATGTTCATTAACTCTTCTAACTTTTTTTCGTAGTGCCCTTTTTGTACCGATACAAAGGAATCCGAAGTGATAAAGTCGAATAAAATACTGCGATCGGTGGTGTAAGCCGCGGCCACTTTCAGCGCATGGTTGTAATTAAAACTGTCCTGATTGTACAAATGCTTCAACTTTAGTACTCGAGCGCTCTGAAAATAGGGGAAAGCCCTTAGCACTTGATCTAAGGTTTCCGCATGCCTATCGTTGATGGCTTCGGGTTTGTTGAGTAAGTATGTATAATCGGTTAGGTTCAAATTGTTTAGAGTTAGGTGTTCAGATAATTTGTAAAGTTACAAATACTGTTTACCATTTGGCTAGTGATTCGTTAAAGATATCTTGGGTAATTCTTTCAAAAATAACGTCCAACGCATCGGTTAATTGTGTTCCGACTAATTGGCTGGAACCGCTGTAATCATAAAAGAAGGAAAATCTTTTTTCAAAATTATCTTCTTCTTTGTTTTTGTTGGAAAAGCGAACCATCACAGAAATCGTCAAACGGTTTTGAGCTGCTTTTTGATCTGCAGTGGCTGTCATAGGCGCTATTCGGTATTCAACAATTTCACCCTCGTATAAAAGTTCGCCGTTGGAGTTGGTTAAATTCAGATTGGTTTGATTTTGAATCAAATCCTGTAAGCGTAAGGTAAAGGTTCTTTCAATGCCGGGTTCAATAAGTTCAGCAGTGTTTTGAAAATAATTTACTTGAAATGTTTTGGCATTGATGGGTTTGGCTCCGGTGAAATTATATACACCACAGCTGTTGATGCTGAAAGCAACAAGAACGAATAGTAAGAGTTTAATGCTTTTCATGTATTTATTTTCGAGGGTAAATATAACCAATATTTAATTTTATAGAAGTTTCAAGCTTACAAATCAAATTGTTTGATTTTTCGATACAATGTTCTTTCCGAGATGCCTAATTCATCTGCCGCTGCTTTTCTTTTGCCTTTGTTACGCTCTAAAGCTTTTTTGATAAGTTCCAGTTCTTTGGCTTCCAAACGAAGGGTTTCTTCTTCGTCAACGGTTTCCGCCATCAAATAATTGGCATCGTCTTCGTCGTCAAATTCTTCTTGTTGCGACTGGTTTGGTGTCGGAATTACATTAATATGCTGTTGGGTTTCAAATACAATTTCGCTTTCGTTGTCTTTGGAACCGTAGACCTTCTGAATCAAACTCGGATTAATATCTTGAACTTTAGCTCCGTTTTTCATCAGTTCTAAAGTCAGCTTTTTCAAATCGTTTAAATCACTTTTCATGTCGAAAAGCACTTTGTACAATATATCTCGCTCAGTAGCAAAATCACTGTCCGATTTTTTGCCGCCAACTACCGACGGTAACGTACTGCCTTCCATTGGTAAATAAGATTGCAATGTCGCTAACGATATGTCGCGGTTGGTTTCCAAAACTGAAATCTGTTCGGCTGCGTTACGCAACTGACGAATGTTTCCGCTCCAACGATAGCGTTGCAAAAACTGAACAGCCTCATCACTCAACTTAATCGGTGGCATTTTATATTTGTGCGCAAAATCGGCTGCAAATTTTCGGAACAACAAATGAATGTCGTCTTTTCGGTCGCGCAACGGCGGTAAAGTAATATCAACGGTGCTCAAACGATAGTACAAATCTTCGCGGAATTTTCCTTTTTCAATCGCATCGAACATATTGACGTTGGTGGCCGCGACTATGCGTACATTGGTTTTTTGTACTTGAGAAGAACCCACTTTGATGAACTCGCCATTTTCTAAAACACGCAACAAACGAACTTGAGTTGTAAGCGGTAATTCGCCCACTTCATCTAAAAAAATGGTTCCGCCATCGGCTACTTCAAAATAGCCTTCACGGGTATTGGTAGCACCGGTAAAAGCGCCTTTTTCGTGTCCGAATAACTCACTGTCAATGGTGCCTTCCGGAATCGCACCACAGTTAACGGCGATGTATTTGCCGTGTTTTCTGTGAGACAGCGAATGGATAATCCTTGGAATACTTTCTTTACCCACACCGCTTTCACCCACCACCAATACCGAAATGTCAGTCGGAGCAACCTGTATGGCTTTCTCTATGGCGCGGTTGAGTTTCGGGTCGTTCCCGATAATCTCAAAGCGTTGTTTTATGTTTTGAACTGATTCCATGTTTTATTTTTTTAAAGGTTTAAAAGTTTAAAATTGATTAGGGTAGAACCGCATTAAACAATTTTAAACCTCTTTAAACTTTTTAGCTCTCCATTTCACTATACCCAACCGCTTCACCAATTAAAGTGGCAGTGGTACAATCGGTGACTTTCACCAACACAAAATCACCTTCTTTGTAATTTTCTTTCGGGAAAACAGTGACTACATTTTCCGAGTTTCTGCCGCTCCAGTGTTTGTCGGATTTCTTAGATTCTTTCTCAATCAACACTTCTACGGTTTGGCCCAAGAAACGCTTGGTTCTTTTTTCACTGAGTATTTGCTGTAAGTCTACAATTTCTTGTAAACGTCTTTTTTTTACTTCTTCCGGAACATCATCTTCCATTTTACGCGCTGCCAAAGTGCCCGGTCTTTCGGAATAAGCAAACATATAGCCGAAGTCGTATTCCACATATTCCATCAAACTCAAGGTGTCTTGGTGATCTTCTTCAGTTTCAGTTGGGAAACCGGCAATCATGTCTTGCGAAATAGAGCAATCCGGAATAATACGTTTTATTTTATCCACCAATTCCATGTATTCTTCACGGGTGTGTTGGCGGTTCATTTCTTTTAAAATTCGCGTACTGCCGCTTTGTACTGGCAAGTGAATATAATTGCAAACATTGTTGTATTTAGCAATCACATGCAACACTTCTTCATGCATGTCTTGCGGATTCGATGTCGAAAAACGAAAACGCATTTTAGGAAACGCAATCGCACATTGTTCTAAAAGTTGCGCAAAATCAGTTGCAGTGGCTTTTTGCATTTCGGTGGCTTTGTCGAAATCTTTTTTCAAACCGCCGCCATACCAAAGGTAACTGTCCACATTCTGACCCAATAAGCAAACTTCTTTAAAACCTCTGTCCCATAAATCTTGGATTTCAGTCATGATGCTTTGCGGTTCTCTGCTGCGTTCACGACCGCGAGTAAAAGGTACTACACAAAAGGTACACATATTATCGCAACCGCGGGTGATGGAAACAAAAGCATTCACACCATTGCTGTTCAAACGCACCGGTGAAACATCACCATAGGTTTCATCTTTGGAAAGGATAACGTTAATAGCGTCGCGACCTTCTTCCACTTCTTTCAATAAGTTGGGTAAGTCTTTATAAGCGTCAGGGCCAACTACCATGTCCACGATTTTTTCTTCTTCGAGGAATTGACTTTTCAAACGCTCGGCCATACAACCCAAAACGCCCACTTTCATGCCCGGATTAATGCTGCGTTTTACCGCATTGTATTTTTCCAAACGCTTGCGTACGGTTTGTTCCGCCTTGTCTCTGATAGAGCAGGTATTTACCAAAACCAAATCGGCTTCTTCTAATTTTTGAGTGGTGTTATAACCTTGTTCGGTCAAGATAGACGCTACAATTTCGCTATCCGAA
>JBIIXM010000064.1:0-7640 GCA_044338435.1 Flavobacterium sp.
TCAACTCCGGATAATGCGGTGAAGTTAACACCTTGCGATTCTACATAATCAGGAATCGTATCATTATCACTGTCAAAATCGTTTTGATCCGGTACGCCATCATTGTCAGAATCTTTAAGGACACAAGTTGCAATCAAACGCAAGGCAGCTCTACTGCTGTTGGAATCCACTAAATTAATGTTGGTAATTGTAATCGAATTGATTAAGTTTCCTTTGATAGAAAATGTGCCAGTACCAGGAGGTAAAGCAATGTTGTCATTCAAGCGGAATCGAATTTCAAAAGAAGAATATTGGGTAACACCACTTTCAAAAATGCCATCGTAATTGGTGTCAATTAGAATTTGGTCATTAGGATTTAATACGGTAAGTGTTTTGTTAATCGGGCATTTAATTCTGAATTCAGTCGATGCCGTAAAGTAATCACTGCTAGCAGCTATTGTAGAATATTCTACCGCCATGCTGATTGGATTGTTAAAAGTAGCGGTATAACTTACACTATTGTTTTTTCCGGTGGCAGCTTCAGTGACAAAGTTTCCCGATGCATCACCTGTAATCGGAGTAGCCGACGGTGTTCCGGTGCCTGTAAAACTCAAACTTCCAATAAAAGGATTAATATAGTCTCCCACAAACACAGACCCCAAGTTAGTATTGGTTAGATTGACTCCCAAATCGCCATAAGATTCAGTACAGTTGGTAATTCCGTCGTTATCATTATCAGCATCTACGTTGTTGATAATACCATCATTTTCATCATCAGTCGGACAAGAACTTACCGGGATTTCATTAGAATTGATAGGTAAGGTACAACTTGATATGGTAGCAGAAACATAGTAATATCCTGGGCCCAAAGCCGAAGGTGTATAACTGCTGTTGGTGGCACCGACTATAGGATTGCCGTTAAAATACCACTGAAACGTGTCAAACGGACTCAATGTATTAACCGAAAGTACCGTATTGGGAATACAGCTTAATTGGTTAGGATCCAATTGCGTGAAAGAAACTTCGGGTTCAAAAGTAAATCCCGAGTAGTAACCCCCAAAAGTAGCAGCGCCACTGGAACCGTAAGCAGCCAAATATAACTCTTGGGTTGAGAAAACAGAAACATTTCCACTTAGTCCGGTGATAACATAAGTTTCATAGTCAACATTCCCTTGAACTGCAGTCGGACCGTTTACGTTGGCGATAACGGATAAAGCGGCCAAAGAGTAGGGAGTGCCATCGATAACAAAACTCAGAGTAGCACCAACTTTGGTGACTATAGTTACTCTTCCGGTAAATTGACGAGAACCTACATAATCAATTGCAGGAATATTATCAATGATTCTTGGGGTTTGACAGCTCAGTGGCGGTACAAAGAACAATTCCTGATTGCGCTGGTCGGTAGCACCGTTATCACCTATGCTTTGGTAAGCGAATACCTTTTGACTGGTTTGAACGTACAAATTTCCCGCGGCATCAAAATTAGAACCGTCTAACACCAAATAATCTCCGGCATTGATGGTGAAATTGGGTGTGGTTGCACCGGATAAAAATACTTCGGTATTGTCTGTATCGGCTACTAAGAGTACTGTTTCCACGGCATCTATACCGGTACTTTTTATAAAAATGTATTCTGTATTGCTAATTCTTTCTAGGGGAACAATTTGATCAAAGCCCAAGTCAAGATTTCCCTGTGCATTACTGCCTCCAAAGGAGCCACAATTCAAGGCAATGGGTTTGTCTGAAGTAACAAGCGCGCCTATAAGTCCGGCACGATTCGGATCGTGTGGTCCTTGTACAGTCATCACATAACTTTCGCCACTGTTGAGTACTATGCTGAAAGGTGCATCTCCTGTACCGCTGTTAACCGGTTGAATGTCGGTCCCGAAATCACTAAAGTTAATGGTGGTATTGTTCTCGGTGGCTAAGACTGAAATGAAGGTGGAATGAATGTCGAAATAGTTGGCGACTTGCAAATTCGTCAAAGCGCCGACTCTGAAATGCGTGCCCAAGGAAGCTTTTCCTTTAGAAACCAATTGTCCGGCTTGATTGCCGCTACCGGCAGTTACTCTGGCAGAAACATAAATCAAGTCATCGGCTTCTACGATATAGCCTTTATTGGAGAAAGCAATGTTAGAAGAACTTGAATCAATATGCAATTGGGTGTCATTTCCGAAACCAACGTAATAAACATAAGGATTACTTCTGGAGACGGTACCGGTAATAGTATTACCGCCCAATTCTATAATTCTGAAATTGATAGGATTAACGTTGGGTGTAGAGATATATAAATATTGGTCTTCTGAGATTACGGAACTGGATCCGGATAAAGGCGGAATGTAATGCGTTTTACTAAATTGAGCGTAACAATTGGCTGATAATAGTGTTATTACGAACAAAAAAAATAACTTCTTTTTCATTCGCTAAAATTAGGAAATAAAAAAGAAAACATAAAAAGAAGCGGTCTATTTATGTTTTCTTTAAGAATTGATAATTTCAGCAAGACCAATCGGAGTTGGCCTGATTGTATAATGATTGATTATTGCCTTATAAATCGCGTTTCTCGATGATTTTGTAAGAACCATAAATAAAGAGCGTAGCCCAAGCCAAAACAATGACTACAGAAGTATAAGGTACATCATAATTTCTCAGGTCTTCTACTCCAAGTTGGCTTCCTATTGTTCTCACAGCATTTAATTTGGTAAAAGGTTGCGGAACCAAACTCCACATCGACATCAACGGAAAATAATCGTATATTTTATCTATCAATGCCGGGTTTCTAAAGTTATTGTAAGCAATGGCGTAAGATATCATTTCAAACATAAACCACATGAACAAAAAGCCTAAAGCAAAAGCAGACCGTTTGATTAGTACGCCTATGAATAAGCAAAAAGAAAAGAAACCTATCAATTTGATAAAGTAAGCAAACAGATAATCCATTTTAGAGAAAATGATACTCATTTCATCATACGAAGAAAAAACCAGCCCAAGAATTAGCGAAACAATAAAGACAAATAAAGTCGATACTGCCGCAAACGCTATAATGGTGTACACCTTTGAAATGATGAATTCTTTTTTGCTCATTCCATCAATCAAGTTTTGCTTCAAAGTACCATAACTATATTCGTTGGCCATCATCGAAACTATAATGACAGCTAAAAATATTTTCAGAAAGGCAGCAATAAACGTGTTAAAATGCCAAATGAACGGAAAATCGAAAATTCCTTGATCGGCTAATCGAATGTGAATTGGTCCAATGTCAAACTTGATGGAGGCAATAAAGGATAAAAATGTCAATAACAGAAAATAAGTAATCGTTAAGATTCTACTAGCCCTATTTTTCCAGATTTTTTGAAGTTCTATGGATAAAAGTCTTTTCATTACAGTAGTCTTATTGGGTTAGGGCTAAAAATTGTTCTTCTAAACTTAGTTTTTTCAATACCAAATGGTTTAAAATCAAGTTGTTTTCAAAGCAGTATTTGTTTAATGCCGAAGGTTCAACGTTTCTTTTAAAATAGGCGATTATTTTGCCTTCTGCTTCCGAAGCTTTATCAATATCAGGATGTTCGAGTAAGGTTTGTAAAAGTCTTTCCATATCCTCAGCTTGAAGTTCAAAATGCCCATCGTGCGCAATCATATCATCTACGGTTCCGTTATATAAAATTTCTCCGTAGCGCAAAACCAGTACGTGACTACACACTTTTTCCACTTCGTCTAACAAATGGGATGCCAATAAAATGGTTGTGCCTTGCGAGGCGATGAGTTTAATGATGTCTCGAATTTGATGAATACCCTGTGGATCCAAACCATTGGTAGGTTCGTCTAAGATTAGGATTTCGGGATCATTTAATAGGGCAGAAGCGATGGCTAAGCGCTGTTTCATCCCCAAAGAAAAGGTTTTGAATTTGCTGTTCTTGCGATCGCTGAGACCTACAACCTCCAATTTTTCTTCAATTTTTGAATAATTGATGCCTTTGATTTTGCAAACCAACTCCAAGTTTTCTTTGGCGGTCATGTAAGGATAAAAATTCGGACGCTCAATAATAGCCCCTACTTTTTTCAAGGCCTGATGGGTTTCAATCGTTCCGTCGAACCAATGGTACTCGCCGGAGGTCTTGTTTACTACATTCAATACTATTCCTAAAGTGGTCGATTTACCACTGCCGTTTGGTCCGAGAATGCCATAAACATTGCCTTTTTGAATGTCTAGAGAAACGTCATTTACGGCATGGATTTTACCGTAACGTTTATGTAGGTTTTTAATGGATAAGATAGTCGATTTCAATGGTCAGTTTTTTGATTTAAAAGTAGGACGAATGAAATCGGATTTTGTTACCGCTCTTTTTTATGAAAATAAAACCGACTCAGGAATTGTTTCTTCAAATTCAGATAAAAAAGGGTTTCATTAATTTCCTTGAGTTCTGTGGTGAGTACAATTTTATTACCGTGACTGTCATTAGTGGCTTGTGTCTTGCAAATCGTACACTCGTACTCGCTGAAATGAAGGTTAATTTTTTTGGTTTCCACATAGCGATGTCCTAGCAGTGTACAACGGTAGTGCTTTTTCTCCAGTCCGAATGTAGTGTTGTCGGTATTCATAGCATAAGATTTAATGTCTTGCACTTCACTGAAAAACAGATTGTTACATTAGGTTAAACTTATGATTTTACCGTTTAAAAGCAAAAAATAATCGATAAAATGCAGTTTTTCAATTACTTAAACGCGATAAAACTGACAAAAAATGTCATTTTTATTTTATTTGTAAGGCACAATCACCGGTTGCCCAATTTGGAAATCCGGTAAGGTTAAGTCGTTGTTTTTAAATGAATTGGTTCGGTATAAATTCTCGCCTTCAAAAGGAATAGAAGGATAATAAGAGAAAGATATTTGAAAACTGTTGAACACCAAATAATCATTGTTAATCAATACACCTATGCTGAATTTGGAGTACAATCTGCTATCCAAAAATCGATTGTTTTCATTGCCTAAAAAGGCAAATGTCATGTTGTAAAACGGACTGAAGTGAAACCCGTGCCAATTGCCCGGCGCGTAGGTTTGGGTTTGCAATGCCAGTGAAAATTTCCGAGTACCATTGATAAGCGGGTTGTTAAAACCCACAATACCATTATCGTCTGAAATGAGCAAACGGTCTTTGATAATAGGTGCTCGATGGTTACCGATGACTAATGTCGGCTTAACAAATTGACGCAGTCGCCAGTCGCCCATGTTCAGCAAATTGGTAAAGTAATTGCCTTCAATCCTGAAGGTCGTTTCTTCGGTACAGCCATTGTTGAAAAAACTGCCCCATTCGATATTGGTACTGAAATACCCAATGGAAAAATAATCGCCGTAAGCAAATCGACCGCCCAAATAGGTCCGTTGGATGTTGTTTTTTTCCTGAAAACCGCCCGTAATGGCATATACTTGTCCGTACGGAATGTCTTCAATAATCCCGAAGTTGAACAAAAACTTGTCTTCAGCAAACTTTCGGGTGTTCAAACCTATCGTGGCCAAGTACAGTTTTTCGTTGGCAAAAAAATGCGTCGGATCATAAACCAGCTCAGGAGTTTGAAGGTATTTTACATTTTTAAATCCAATAGTGGTAACCAAATTGGTTGTTCTGAAATCTTCATTTTTGCCTTTGAAGATTTTAAACGAATGACCAAGCCAATATTCTTGAGTATCTAATTTGAAATTCTGTTTGTTAAAAATGCCGCTGTTGTCAGGAAGGGAATCGATAAAAAAGCGTTTTTCAAAAAATGCTCCGCCGGCCAATCGGGTTAAAGGTGAAAAAAATTGACGTTCAATTCGAGCGTTTTTGGTGGTATAATTGTTGAGTGAATTCTCATAAGTGAGCGAAGCATTGATAAACGTATTCTTGATGTTGTTGATGGAATACTTCCCTAAATAGGCATCTCTTCCGGTATCGAAACGGCGGGTGTAATCATTTCTGAATTCGTGTCCCAATCCCAAAAAATTGCGTTCGGTGAGTTCAAAATTGCCTTGCGAACTCGACAATGTTCCGTTGGGAATTAAACTCCAAGTATCCAAAACCCGAATCGAAATATCTACCGAATCGCGACTACCCGGAATTTCAACGGGTTTGATAATAACGCTTCGGGTGTAACGTTGTCTACGAATCAAACGCTCCGATTCTTTGACAATCAAAGAGTCTAACGGTTCGTTTTTTTTGAAAAGCAATAAGTTGCGAATGGTCCAGTTCTTCGATTTAATGTGCAAACTGTTTCCGAATTTTTCAAACCCTTTTTCCGGTTGGTCTTTGTAATTGTCTACACTATAGCCAAACGGATCTAAGGTTTCGATGTTGATGTTTCGGATGATTTTACCTTCGTTACGGTCGAATGATTTTTTGATTAGAAACCTTCTTCGCTTGGCGTTGGTGTTCACTTTGGTTTGTCGGTTGGATTTGAATAACAGCCTGTAAATAAATCGATTGAATTTGCTTTTTTGTGATATATTTTCAATTTTTTTATATACTATGGTCGAGTCGTTGCCACTGTGTACGTCTTTTTTCTGAGCCGTAACAATACAACAGCACAGCAAAAGCAGTAGGAAAAGATTGGACTTCGAAGTCATAGCTTATGGTATCTAAAGGGAAAGATATAAAATAAAACAACGTTTAAAAAAAATCCCCAATTGTTTTAACAATTGAGGATGATATTTGTTGAGTATTCCAATTAAGATTTTTGCTCTTTGTTGAAGTAAACCAAGTAGTAATACATTTGTTTTTCTTCGTCCCAGCCTTTTTCTACAAACTTTTCGGCACTCTCCGGATTGATAAAATCGAGTTTAATTTGAATATTGGTATCCAAGTTAATCACGTTTTTAATCGATTTTCTAACATCGGTAACCGCGGCATTGGCGATAGGGAAATTGGTGATGTCTTCTATGCTGTATTTTTCACCTTTGTCTACTTTGTAGTTTTTGAATTCCGGAATCAAATCGGGATTGTCCAATACTTCATTCAAGAATTTACTTTCTTCAAACTCATCGTTCTTGGCAAAGAAATTCACAGAACGGTTCATAAACATGACTTCTTCTTTTTTGTCTTCTGCCGGAAGTACCACATCTTTGGCAAAACCTTGGCAGAATTTCAAGTATTTCTTGGTATAAAAGTTTTCGTCTTGGAAAGCATCTACCGAAAGGAAATGCTCCAACCAATAACGGGCATCATAGCGGTTGCTGTCTACGGTCAGAATTTTATAACCTTCTTCTTTTTTGTGGTTGAAAATCAAACAACCTTTGTCTAATTTGTTGAGGTTGATGCCTTGTTGCAAAATCATCTCCAAAGTGCTGCCTTTTTCTTCAAATTGCATGAAATCGGTTTTGATTTCGCTCTTGAAAACGCCAATGGCATCTACCGTATTATTGTCGATGGAAACATTGGTCAAGTATGCCACATACACTTCTCCGTTCTTAATGTGCGGATGATTGGACTGCTCAAAAAGGTGTTTGGTGATTTTCTTAGAAACTTCGTGAGCGTCACTCGGATTTAGGAAAAGCTCCGTAGCCAAGTTGAACATGTCGTTGTATTCCAAATCAACATCATGGGCAAATTGAAAATAGTTTTCTTCTTTTTCACGGAAAGGCTTGAAGAAATACTCTTTTAAAAGTGGTACGATTTCGTCGTTCAAACCATA
>JBIIXM010000065.1:0-7420 GCA_044338435.1 Flavobacterium sp.
AAAAATCGGTGGTAGCTATCTTTTTCCTGACCTTAATGGTTTCTGCTTATTTGACCGAAGTGATTGGGATTCATGCGCTATTCGGTGCCTTTATGGCCGGCGCTATTATGCCCGATATTAGCAAATTCAGAAATGTTTTTATAGAAAAAGTAGAAGATGTTTCGGTGATTTTGTTATTGCCGTTGTTCTTTGTTTTCACCGGTTTGCGTACCGAAATCGGATTAATCAACGAACCGTATTTGTGGAAAATTACCGGCTATATCATTTTGGTGGCCGTAGTAGGGAAGTTTTTCGGTAGTGCTTTGGCTGCGCGTTTTGTCGGACAGAACTGGAGAGAGAGCTGGACCATCGGCGCTTTGATGAATACCCGTGGATTGATGGAGTTGGTTGTGTTGAATATCGGTTATGAACTCGGCGTTTTATCGCCAAAAGTGTTTACCATGATGGTGATTATGGCTTTGGTAACCACCTTTATGACCGGTCCGGCGCTCGACATCATCAACTTTATTTTTAAAACCAAAGATGTCATTATTCCTTCGGAAGTCAAAAAGAATTCGAAGTTCAAAATCTTGATCTCTTTTGGGAATAACGAAAAGGGCAAATCACTTTTGCGCTTGGCCAACAGCTTGGTAAAAGGACAGCCCGAAGCTGCCAACGTGACCGCAATGCATTTAACCATGAGCGACGAAATGCATGCCTTTAACATAGAAGAATACGAAAAGGAAACCTTTGACCCAATTGTAAAAGAGTCGAAAAAACTTAACCAAGAGATTACTACCATTTTCAAAGCCACAGGAGATATTGAAACCGATATAGCCGATGTGGCTTTTGAAGGCAAATACGATTTGGTTTTGGTAGGTTTGGGGAAATCTATTTTTGAAGGTACGATTTTAGGGAAAGTGTTGGGCTTTACGTCAAGAATTATTAATCCCGATCGCTTGTTGGACAAATTCAAAGGGAAAGAAGGTTTGTTCGAAAATTCGCCTTTCGATGACAGAACGCGACTAATCATCTCCAAAACCAAAACACCGTTAGGAATTTTAATTGACAAAGATTTAAAGCAAGTCGATAAAGTTTTCTTGGGTATTTATAGCGTTGGCGATGTGTTTCTAATTGATTACGCCCAACGATTGATGCAAAACAATAACGCACAAGTGACGATTTTAGATAATAACGACCACACCAAAAACAACTTTTTGATTCAAAATTCATTAGAAGCTTTGGAGCAAAAACACGGTGATAAGTTTGATGTTTTTCAACCCAACCAAATTACCAAACCGTTTTTATTGGAGCAAGATTTGGTGATTTTCAGTTTGGAAACTTGGAAGAAGTTAGTGGACGATGAGGTTTCGTGGTTACAAGATATTCCTTCGGTGTTGATTATAAAACCTTAACGGAACTCATTCAGAATTTATAAAGGCTGATAATCTTTGGATTGTTGGCCTTTTTTACAGTCCTAAGTCAAGGACAAAACTCAACTTAATGGCGATATTGTCTTCCAAACGCGCCAATTGATTAGGTCCGTAACGGTAAAATCCGGTCAAGCCGAAACCTTTGTAAATCTGGTTCAACTCGATGCCCGATTCAAAGAAACCACGGTCTAAGGTTTTAAATTCGATACCGATATGGTCTTCCGGATTTTTGAGATTGCCCCAAGCCATTCGCGTCACCAATACCAAAGACGGTTTTACTTTTTTGAACAATTCCACGCGTTTGAAACCGTGTTTGCATTGCAACATCACAAATTCGGTCGAGAAAAATTCATTGAAATACATCGTTTCAAAACTGTTTTTACCGGCTATGGTTACGCGTTGCAGCAAATTGTCTTTGGTTAAATTGTTGGGCGAAGTATTGTACAAATGCGTCAACGGTAAGTCGCCGAAAACATAACCGCCTTGGAGCAGTACTGCCGATTTTTGGCCATTGAGATATTTTTTTTCATATTCGATGCGCGCATCAATTTTGCTAAACTCGAAGTCGTTATTGAAGAGAGTCGACAGTGATTTAGTCAACTGAAAAGTGAATTTCGGATACCGTTTTTCGTATTCAATTTTGCCGTTTGGCGTTTGCATGTAGGCGCTGTTCGGATTCCACTGAATCGAAACCATAGCAGAGGTTATGGCGAAGTTGCGAAACAATTGGTCTTTGTACACAAAGGTATAATCGAATAAAGGCAGGATGTCGCTGTGTGCAATTTGCCAAATGCTTTCCGTTTTCGGGATAATTTTGGTTTCTATAAACGCCCGCCAGGTTTGATGGTTGTAAAAGGTGCTTATGTTAATCGGTCGCGGATCGTACAACTTGAAAACCCTTTTGTCAATAGCAAAATTGGTACTCGCAATCTCCCGAACATCATCGGTATACGAACCGCCAATCCAAGTGTTCGAGAAATTTCCGATGCGTATGGCGCTGCCCAAATGGTATTTGCTTGCTTCGTCTTTCAAACCGTAAGCGGTATAGCCTTCTAAACGAAAAATCTTAGAAAATTGTTCGTTGGTTACACCGCCCAATCCTAAACGAAATCCCTCGTAATTGTTGTAGCTCAACAAGTAGCGCAAGTCAAAATCAATCGGTCCGAAAGGCAAATAACCGTTGATGATTTTTCGTCCGAATTTGATTTTTTTCTCAATTTTTTCCTTCGTCACTACGCTGTCTAAAACTACATAGGTTCTTTCGCTTCTCGTGTCCAAACTGTCGCTTCTGTTTTCTTGCCAAAAGGCTTCGTCTCTCTGATTGGCATTGGTTTTGACATCGATGGCAATGGCTGTTTTTTTGATTTTCAAATTCGGATTCACTTGCAAATCGTAGACTTGCATTTCGGAGGCGAGATAGGTAAAATCGGAGGCGTCTTTACGAATTTGATTGTCATCATCTTCGGCAGCAAACTCAATGCGACCACCCAAAACCGCGGTTGGTTCTTTGCTTTTGCCTTTGATGATTTTGAAGTTTTTGCGTATCGGAAACCAAACTTTTTCTTCGCTAAAATATTTAAATTCGTGTGTTCCGGTAATGTTTAAAACACTGCGAATGCGCATTACGGCTTTGGCCACGGCAAAATTTTCTAAATCAACGTACAGCAAGCCTTCTAATCCTTTGCGACTGATTTTATTCTTAAAATACACCACCACAACCTTGCGATTAACAATAGTTGTAGTATCTAAAATTTTGTACCGATATTCTTTAAGGGCTTTATCAGCAATCGGGCTTTTGTATTTGGTTTCGAACAGTTCATATTTGTCGTCGTATACCGAAGACGATTGCAAGCTAAAACCCAACAATTCATAAATAGGCTCTTTAAAACCGGCCATTTTGGTACCGAGTATGGTTTCTTTGAGAAAGGGTTTTTCAAATTGAAACTGGGACACTTTCTCGGTTAAAAACAAATGCTGTTTGGTGATGAGTTTTTTGAATTTGTAGTCGGAGGAATCGATTTTGTCGATTTTGTCTTTGGTCGTAAAATCGGCAAAAACAGTATCTATTTTACCCGAAATAGAATCAGGATTAGCGGTTACTAAGAGTTTGTTATAGGTTTTGTACTGAAAAGTAGTTAGTTTTTTGAGCGGATTGTTGTTGTTTTTATGGGCAATGACTTTTCGAATAAGATCGTTAGCCGGATTTTCAGTGCTTAGGACTACTTCTTGTAACGCATCGGTTTGCGGTGAAAGCAAGATGGTGAAGTAAGGTTTCTTTTCGAATAAGGAAATGGTTTGAGATTGATAACCAACGTAAGAAATTTTTAAAATCTCGGGTGGTGTAAGCAAAGTGAAACTGAATTTACCATCGACATCGGCTATGGAAACGGTTCCGTTTTCGGTGGAAATAGTGGCAAAAGGCAGTGCTTTTTTGGTTTGTGAATCTTTTACAATACCGTTAATTTGAAACTGTGCCTGCAGAGACAAGGTGCAAAAAAGAAACAAAAAAGGCAGTAGCTTCATTGGAAAGGAATTGATACAAAACGGCTTACAAAAATAGGAATAAAAAAATCCGTACGAGACGGATTTTAGTATGAATTAACAAAAGTTACACTTTCATAATTTCGGCTTCTTTGATAACCAAATGTTCTTCAATTTTTTTGATGTATGCATCGGTTAATTTTTGAACATCTTCTTCTGCTTTTTTGCAGTCATCTTCCGAAGTGCCTTCTTTTTCTAATTTTTTGATTTCGGTGTTGGCATCTTTACGAGCATTTCGAATACCGATTTTAGCGTCTTCTGCTTCCGCTTTGGCTTGTTTCACCAAGTCGCGTCTTCTTTCTTCGGTTAGCGGTGGTACGCTAATGATGATGTTGTCACCGTTGTTCATCGGATTAAATCCTAAATTGGCAATCATGATGGCTTTTTCAATCGGGTGCAACATGCTTTTTTCCCAAGGCGTAACGGTAATAGTACGCGCATCAGGAACATTAATGTTAGCTACTTGTGATAATGGGGTTTGTGAGCCGTAATAGTCAACAAACACACCGCCCAACATTTGAGGGGTTGCTTTTCCGGCGCGGATATTCAAAAATTCTTTTTCCAAATGCGCCACAGAACCGTTCATAGATTCTTTAGTGCTGTCTAAGATAAATTCAATTTCTTCCATTTTTTATATTAGATTGTTAGAGGATTAGATTTTTAGATTGCCAGACTCTAAAGAAGTCTAATAATCTAAGGCAGTCTAAGCGGTCTATATTTTAACTACTGTTCCTATGTTTTCGCCTTCGCAAATTTTAAGTAAGTTGCCTTTTTTATTCATGTCGAATACCACTATCGGCAATTCGTTTTCCTGACTCAAGGTAAATGCTGTCGTATCCATTACATTCAATCCTTTTTTAAGGACATCATCAAAGGTAATACTTTCAAACTTCACGGCATTCGGGTTTTTCTCCGGATCGGCATCGTATACACCGTCAACACGAGTGCCTTTTAAAATTACATCGGCGTGTACTTCAATGCCGCGTAAAACCGCCGCAGTATCCGTGGTAAAATAGGGGTTTCCGGTTCCGGCTCCGAAGATCACGATTCTTCCTTTTTCCAAATGACGAACGGCTCTTCTTTTGATGTAAGGCTCGGCTATCGCTTCAATCTTTAAAGCGGTTTGCAAACGGGTCAACATGCCTTTGTCTTCTAAAGCACCTTGTAAAGCCATACCGTTGATTACGGTAGCCAGCATCCCCATATAATCGCCTTGTACACGATCCATACCGTTACTGGCTCCGGCAACGCCTCTGAAAATATTTCCGCCTCCGATAACAATGGCAATTTCAACACCTTTGTCGTGGATTTCTTTGATTTCGTCTGCATATTCGGCCAAACGCTTAGGGTCGATACCGTATTGTCTGTCGCCCATCAAGGCTTCGCCACTCAATTTCAGAAGAATTCTTTTGTATTTCATTCTCGTGTGTATTTTTAGTTAGGAGTCATGCTGTTGCTCTTTGAGCTCGAGTCATCAGTTGTGTTAGTTTTGCTTTTGTCACTAAGGCGCAGCCATTGTTTTTGTTGAAAAAAGTTAGGATTCGCTTTCCTGTCAAAAGTGTTGCAAATATAAACATATTCTGTTTTGCTGTAGTATTCGTTAAAAATATTGTTGAGTAACATTTATCACTTTTAAATACTGAAGGGTTTTGTAGCTTTGCAACATCAAATTCACATTTATGGAATCTATTATTCAAAGCAGTTTAGCTAACAGTATAACCTACGAAAACTACAGAAACACCATTGATGCCTTGCTGAAAGAAGGCAAGTCAACCGGACATGAGCAATCGGAAGCCTTAACGCATTACTCGGAGCTCAATGTTACTCGAATGAATCGTTTGGATAAAACCATGACTGTGGCAGCGGAATTTGCCGAGCAATTAAAAGATTTAAAAGGAGATTATTTCTGGTTGGTTATTTCAGAAGGTTGGTGTGGCGATGCCGCGCAGTTAGTGCCCATTTTCCATAAAATGGCTGAACTGTCTCCTAATATTGAAATGACAATTGCCCTGCGTGATGACAATGATGCTTTGATGAATTTGTTTCTGACTAACGGCGCCCGAAGCATTCCTAAATTAATCATCATCGATAAAAATACTTTGAAAGTTTTAGGCGATTTCGGACCAAGACCTCAAGGAGCTAAACAATTGATTTTAGATTACAAAGCGGAACATGGTGTGGTTGATGAAACGGCCAAAACCAATTTGCAATTGTGGTATTTGCACGATAAAGGCTTGTCCACCCAAAAAGAAATTATGGCAGTTATGGCGGCAGCCGAATTAAAACATGATGTAGTTTAATCCAATCGAAAAACTACCGATCCTTTCCGGGGTAACTTTTGAAAAGCCGTATTGGCACAATTCGATATACAAGCCTAAACCACTGTCGTCGTCTTCCAAGCCTAAGCTGATTTTTTTGAAATACCCTGACAGTTTATCGCCGGTGAGCGAGAGACTTCTGCCGTAGCCAATTTCAGTGGTGATTCTGGTGTTTTCACCTACTTTCGGACTCAAGCGTAGGGAACCAAAAACGGGCGCTACTATCAAGCCTTTGTTGGCTTTCCAATCGATGCCAACGTTGACTCCAACGCCAACCCATTTGTCGTAATGCGTTCCGATTCCGGCTCTGGCACTCAAACCATCCAACAAAAACCAAGGTTCGTTTTCTCCTGTGTAAGGATTGACTTCACCCGCATATTGATTCGCTCTCAGCGGTGACGAAAGTTCAAATTTTTTGTAAAAGGGTTTGTCGTCTTCGGGAAACATTTCCGGTCTTACTTCTACTACTTGAGCAAAGCCTACTTGAAACAACCCTAGAAAAAGCAATAATACTCTAGACTTCATCGGTGTTAATTTTTTGCTCAAAAGCTTCAGGCGTAATACCGTTGTCGACCGAGTAATCGCCAATTTTAGTACGGCGCAAAACCGATAAATAACCGCCTGATTGCAATGCCTTTCCAAAGTCATAAGCCAACGAACGAATGTAAGTGCCTTTGCTGCATTTTACCCTGAAATCAATTTCCGGCAATTCCATACGGGTAATTTCAAATTCGTAGATGGTGGTTTTTCGGGCTTCGATTTCCACCTCAGAACCTTCACGAGCGTGTTCGTACAAACGCTTCCCATCTTTTTTGATGGCTGAAAATACCGGTGGTTTTTGATCGATTTCGCCTAAAAACTGTGGGAGCGTCGTTTCGATTAAATCTGCAGTAATATGTTCGGTTGGAAAAGTGGCGTCCACTTCCGTTTCCCTATCGTACGACGGCGTGGTGGCGCCCAAGACTATCGTTCCGGTGTATTCTTTGGCTTGACCTTGAATTTCCGGAATCATTTTGGTAAACTTTCCGGTGCAAACAATCAGCAATCCTGTAGCCAACGGATCTAAAGTACCGGCATGACCGATTTTAAATTTTTTAGGAAGATCGTATTTTCTTTTTAAAACATATTTCAGTTTATTCACTGCCTGAA
>JBIIXM010000337.1:0-7398 GCA_044338435.1 Flavobacterium sp.
CATTTACACCAACCACCAACTATAAATACTATGTTCGTGCTTTGTGTGCTAACGGAGCCAGTAGTCAATGGGTAGGTCCATTTGCGTTTTCTACTTCTTCACCGGGATTAAGTTGCAGCGCACCTATAGTGATACCGGCATTGCCATACACAACAACAGACAATACCTCTAATTATAGTGACAATACTGCTATTGAAGGAATTCCCGGTACAAGCTGTGGTCCCACCAATAGTTATCTAAACGGAAATGATGTAGTATACGCCTATACTGCTACTACTAATGGTGTAATCAATGTTAGTATGACACCAACCGCTACTTACTCTGGAATATTTGTTTATAATAGTTGTGCCAATATTGGTGTTAACTGTGTTGCAGGTGTTGGAAATTCAGGTACAGGTGTGCGAACATTCGATTTAACCGTGACAGCAGGAACAACGTATTACATTGTAATTTCGACTTGGGCAACTCCTCAAACTACAGGGTACACTTTGACCTTACAAGCCGTTAACTGTCCGCCGCCAACCACCTTAAGTGCTTCAGGTATCAGCCAAACTTCAGCCAATTTAAGCTGGGCTAATCCAGGTGGTGCTACTTCTTGGGAAATTGCTGTTCAAACAGCCGGGTCGGCTATACCGACAGGATCAGGAGTACAAACCAATGTAAATACTAATTATCCGGCAACGAGCTTAACTTCGGGTACTAATTACCAATTCTATGTCAGAGCCAACTGTGGTAACGGAACCTTTAGTGCTTGGGCAGGACCTTTCTTATTTTCAACTGCAGCGAACTATTGTGGTGGGAACCATTTTTATGATACCGGAGGCGCCACTGGTGCTTATAATGACAGTGCCAATGTTACTACTGTAATTTGCCCCAACACACCCGGAGATCAAGTCACCGTAATCTTCAACACTTTTAACTTGGAAAACAACTATGATTTCCTAAAAATATATGATGGAAACAGTGCAACGGGAACATTATTAGGAAACTTTACCGGAACAACTATTCCGCCATCATTTACGTCCAGTGCGGTTAATGGTTGTTTGACATTTGTATTTACCTCAGATACAAGTATCACGGCTGCCGGATGGGATGCGACCATCATTTGTGGTCCTCCGCCAACTTGCCCGAAGCCAACTGCTGTAAACATTACCAATATAGGTCAAAATGGTGCTACAGTAAATTGGACAGAAGTTGGCACTGCAACTACCTGGGAGGTAATTTGGTTACCGGCAGGTTCACCGGCACCGACTGCCACTTCAACTGGAGCTATATCGACTAACAATTCTTATGTAATTAGCGGGGTAACTTCTGCCACAGCATTTGACGTTTATGTTCGAGCCATATGCAACCCTGCTGATATCAGTTTTTGGTCTAATAAAATATCCTTCACCACTTTAATCGCTAATGATGAATGTATCAATGCCGTTAATGTACCTGTTAATACTACAACAACTTGTTCGTTGGTTACACCGGGAAGTATTTTAGGGGCAACCGCTTCAGCCCAAGGCAATACTTGTAGCGGAACCGATGATGATGATGTATGGTTTAAATTTACCGCTACCAGCACGCAACACATTATCTCATTATTAAACATCACCGGCAGTACAGCCGATTTATATCATGTACTTTATACCGGAGGTTGCGGTGCATTAACCCAATTGTACTGTAGTGATCCCGAATCCAGTACAGCAAGCAATTTAACCATAGGTCAAACATATTATATTAGAGTTTATTCGTATACCTCAACCACAGGACAAACATCTACTTTTAATGTTTGTATTGGTACTCCTGTCCCTCCTCCGAATTGTATCAATAATCAACCGGCTGGAAACACTTGTCAAACTGCCACTCCAATTTGTAACCTTAACGGATATTGTGGTAGTACCTCGTCGACTTATACCGCCGATTATTGGTCACAATTGAACAGTACTTTTTGTGGTTCGATTGAAAATAACTCGTTTTTGACCTTTGTGGCTACATCAACGACCATATCATTTGACGTTTGGGTGACAAGTTCTCAAGATAACAGCGGTATTCAAATCATGATTTTTAGCGCTACCAACTGTTCCGGTGCTGTCAACAATTTAACATGCTGGAGTCCGGGGATAGTACCAAATGGTTCTACTAATATCTCTGCCAACGGTTTAGTAATCGGAAACACTTATTACATTATGATAGATGGTTATGGAGGAGATGTTTGTGATTATGTGATTGCCGCTAATAGCGGTATACAAACACAAGTAACTACAACCGCCTCTGATACTCAAATTTGTTTAGGGGAAACGGTAATATTAAACTCAACAGGTGGAAACGGAAGTTATAATTGGACTACATTACCTGCTTCCACTGGCTTAAATGCTACTACCGGCGCTACAGTAAACTTTACACCAACTGCTGCTGGATCTTACACCATTACTGCTACATCTACAGATGGTAATACCGTATGTCCGCAAGACGTAGCGGACAGTGTAACTATTTTAGTTAACGACAATACAGCTCCTACATTTGATAATTTTGGTCCTTACTGTGAAGGAGCTACGGTAGCAATTCTACCAACAACCTCTAATAATGGTATCAATGGGACTTGGTCTCCTTCCGCTATTAACAATACCCAGTCAGGTTCTTACACTTTTACTCCTGTAGCTACTTCATGTTCTTCTCCTCTGACTATTAATGTTGTTATAAATACCAATATTACTCCAACTTTTACAACAATTGCTCCATTGTGTAACGGAGAAACAGCACCGGTTTTAGCACTAGTATCTAACAACAATATTAACGGGACTTGGTCGCCTTCAACTATCAACAACACACAGTCGGGCACTTACACCTTTACACCGGATGCAAATCAATGTGCTTTGAGTGTAATCCAAAATGTAGTGGTAAACCAAATTATTACACCTACATTCCTGTCACCTGCACCAATTTGTAGTGGTGATTCAGCACCAACGTTACCAACAACATCATTGAATGGTATTACCGGTACTTGGTCTCCTGCTTTGGTAGATAATACACAAACAGCAACGTATACTTTCACACCGGATGCCGGTCAATGTGCTAATCCAGTCACTTTAGTAATCACGGTTTATCAAAATTGTTCCTTCGGAAGTTTTGCCAGCGCTGTTTGGTTGACCAATTGTGAAGATAACAACTTCTTTAATACTGTTGGTTCAGGGACTTCTATCATCGGACCAGCTCAAAATATTTTCCCTAACACCGACTTCGGAACCTATTTAACCAATTCAGGAACCTTTAAATTGAGAGGTGGCGAAGTAAAAACTTTCAAAATTGCTACGGCTAATGTTTGTAGTGCCCGAATGAATTACCGCATTTATCCTGCCTCAGGAACACCTGGTGCTTTTACCGTTTTGAATTTACCTTTCTTCAACGATTGTATTTCCGGTTCATTCCCTAGCGGTGGTCCATGTAGTCCGGGTGATCAGAAATGGCAAATGGTTTTAAATGACAGCCAATCGCCAATTGATTTGACCGCTTTCCCTCCGGGAGATTATGTAATCGAAGTTTATTACAATGTAACCGGAGACATCAATTCTACTACCCAATGTGATGATACTGTTGTAATCAATAATAACGGAGCTAACTTCATAGCAACCTACACACTTCAGGCTAATCCAACTTATGCGGCTGTAAATCCAACCAATTGTAGTGCTATAGATGGCAGTATCACCATTAGTGCTTTAGCTCCTAATACTACTTTTAATTTCACTTATTTTTATAATACAGTAGCCGTAGGACCAAACACTATCACTACAGATGCTTCAGGAAATTATACGATTTCAGGTTTGACCATCGGTAGTTATAACGGATTTTCGTTTGTGGCGAATGGTTGCAGCATCAACTCTGCAAATACTATTACTTTAAACGCACAATCCAACGTATTAGTTTCGGGCACTAATCCTCTAACTTGTAACGGTAACAGCGGAACTATTGTTATTAACGGTCTTAATCCGAATCAATCTTATGCACTAACTTACACTGATGATACTGTTCCGGTTGGTCCGTTGAATTTGACTTCTGATAACAACGGCCAAATCATCATAACCGGGTTAAATGCGGGAAGTTATGCTGACTTCAATTTAGCAACGACTTACTGTACTTTTGTTTCAAATCAAGTCATTACTCTAACGAATCCGAATGTACCGGTGGTGACTGTTAACAGCGAAACAATCTGTTTCAACCAATCAACTACCATAACCGCTACTCCACAAACTCCGGGCAATTACATCTATTCATGGACTGTACCTTCCGGATTTGCAAATCCCGGTAACGTGGCGAGTTTTACTACCAACGTGGCCGGTACCTATACCGTAACGGTAACACCTATTGGTACCAATTTCTGTAACGGAAGTTTTGAAAATCCGGCTACTTCAGGTGCCTTCCCTAACATGTTAAATGAAAGTGATGTTCCATGTTGGGAAACCAATGCATCTGACGGCATTTTAGAAGTATGGCCTCAAGGATTTGAAAGTTCAGTAGCTTACCAAGGCACACAATTAATTGAAATCAACGGGAATTCAACAGCCACCGTTTTCCAAGACTTCACTACTTACCCGGGTGCCGAATTGCAAATTTCATTCGCACATAAAGGCCGCTGGGGTAATGATGTGGTTCGCGTAGAAATAGGCCCTGTTGGCGGACCTTACAATTCTTTAGGTCAGTTTAACGATGGTAACGCTGCTTGGGTATTTCATACTTTAACTTATACTGTTCCAACATCAGGAGGCAGTAACTATTCCTTACGATTTGTATCGGTATCAAGCTCAGGTGGTGATCCATCAGTAGGGAATCTTTTAGATGCAGTTAGTGTAACTTCTACAGAATGTTCTTCTACTCCGGCTTCAGGAACTTTAACCTTAACTCCGGCGGTAACGTTGACTTTAGATTCGGCCAACAATACACAAAACGTTTGTATCAACACTGCTATTCAAAATATAGTGTACACGGCAGCCAATGCAACCGATGTAACAGCAAGCGGATTACCTGCAGGAATTAACGGTTCATACGACAATACTACCGGAGTGTTTACTATTAGTGGAACACCCACGGCATCAGGGACTTTCAACTATACAGTAACCACAAGTGGTGGCTGTAATGTTGTTGTAGCCAATGGTACAATCGTAGTAGATGCAACTGTAGCAGCCACCTTCAACAATATCGTTATTTGTCAAGCTGATGCAGTAACTTTACCAACTACATCTTTAGAAGGATTTAGTGGTGTTTGGGCACCATCGACTGTAAACAATACACAAAACGGAACGTATAACTTTACCCCGAATGCCGGTCAATGTGCCACAGGCGGTAGTTTAACGGTAACCGTAAATATTCCTACTTTACCAACATTTACAGCTGTTTCACCTATCTGTAGCGGCGGTACTTTAAATGCTTTGCCAACCACTTCCAACAATACCATTAGCGGAACTTGGACACCTGCTTTAAACAATACGGCAACTACAACTTATACGTTCACTCCTACCGGCGGACAATGTGCCAGCACAACTACTATGACTATAGTAGTGAACCCGAATGTAACACCAACGTTCAATGCCATAGGTCAGTTGTGCATAGGCGAAAGTGCACCATCGTTACCAACTTCTTCATTAGAAGGTATCTCAGGAACCTGGACTCCGGCTGTAATTGATAATACGGTTTCGGGTACTTACAATTTTGCTCCGAATGCCGGCCAATGTGCAACCAACGGTTCATTAGCCGTAACCGTTCAAAGTGGTTTCGATTTTGAAATCAGCGGCAGTTGTATCGGCAATAATTTCACATTGGAAGTAACAGCCGTTAACGACACCTTTAATACGGATAATGCCAGCTACGCTTGGTACAACAGTAACCTGCAATTGGTAGGATCAAATGCTACTACGTTCAATGTAACAGAATACTTATTTAGTTTGTCATCTGTACCAACTTTACCTATTACGTTCTCATTAACCGTAACTACTCCGGATGGTTGTTGGAGAAACGAGCCGATTACATTAGATAGAATTTTCTGTGGTATCCAAAAAGGTATTTCAGTTAATAATGACGGTAAAAACGAATTCTTCGATTTGCGTTTGTTGGATGTGAAAAACTTAACTTTATTCAACCGTTACGGTATGAAAGTTTACAGCAAAAACCAATACAAAGACGAATGGAAAGGCCAATCAGACAATGGCGATGACCTTCCGGACGGAACGTATTATTATGTCATCGAATTCAACAACGGCAGTGAAGCCAAAACCGGTTGGATTTACAAAGCAAAAGAGAATTAAAAATAAAAAAAGTCCCGAATTTGATTCGGGACTTTTTGTTTAATATAATTTTTCGGCTTCCAAAATTACTTGTGTCAACACGTTGATGTCTATCGATTCTAAAGAATAATATCGCAACGATTTTATCGTATTTCTGCGGTTATCCGCTATTAAATGATCCAAGTGATTTTGTAATTGGAATCCTTTAGCAAAGCCTACATCTACATATTGCTTTTTGTGACTCGCATTCAAATAACAAAAAGGTTTTCTCTTGTAATAAAAATAAGGAATACCCCATTTGTACTCTAAAGTAGCTTCGGGCAAAGTTTGTTTCATCACATCAACTATACTAAGAAGAATGTCTCTGTGAAGAGATGGTTGATTTATAATGTAATTTTCAGCAGGTTTCAATTAATCAATACCGTATTGGTCAAACAAATACACCAAGGAAGCCATAGTGGCGGCACCCAGTTCTAATTCTCGTTTATTGATCGCGTCAAAAGTATCGTTAGCCGCATGATGGTGGTCAAAATAACGTTGCGAGTCGGGACGCAAACCGGCTTTTACAATTTTTTCTGAAGTTAACGGATGAATGTCGGCACCCGTATAACCTTTTACAAAAAGATGAATCAAATAAGGTTCAAATAGCGGTACCCAGCTTTTGACTTTAGCAAAATTTGCATCATCACACTCTAAAGAAAAACCTCTCGGAGTAAATCCGCCCGCATCACTTTCAACGGCAAAAATATGGTTCTCATTATTGCGTTTGGACTCCGCTTCATATTGTTTCCCACCTCTAACGCCATTCTCTTCATTCATATACAAAACTACTCTGATAGTGTTTTTAGGTTGGTAATTGAGTTTTTTAAAGAGTTCCAAAACCGCCATACTTTGCACACAACCGGCGCCATCGTCGTGTGAACCATCGGCTAAATCCCAAGAATCCAAATGACCGCTGACAACCATAATTTTCTCCGGATGTACTGAACCTTTAATTTCGCCTATAACATTGTACGACAGCACATCGTCAAACTGTTGACACGATTGTTTGAAGAAGAAAGTCAACTTCGGATTTTCTTTCAACTTTTTACTCAACAATTCCGCGCCATTGGTACTGATAGCGGCAGCAGGAATATAT
>JBIIXM010000066.1:0-7332 GCA_044338435.1 Flavobacterium sp.
GTCAAGATCCTTGTACCAGCTATTACTTTTACAACACCAGAGTCGGAACGAATATTTTGGCCTCCGATTTAGGGGTTATTGCCAAAAGAGGAACCGACAAATCGGTGGTAGTGGCTGTAAGTGACATTGTGACCACAGCGGCTGTTTCGGGCGCTACGGTGGATTTGTACAATTACCAACAACAAAAAATAGCCGGTTCCAGAACCGATGGCGACGGTTTGGCGTCTTTTCAATTGGAAAAATACGCCTACTTTGCTATTGTAACCAAAGGCGATCAAAGTACTTATGTGAAGTTAGACGATGAGCTGTCGTTGTCGTTGAGTAATTTTGATGTATCAGGCGAAACCCTGCAAAAAGGGATAAAAGGTTATATCTACGGAGAAAGAGGCGTTTGGCGTCCCGGCGATACCGTGTATCTGTCTTTTATCTTAAACGATAACGCGAACAAATTGCCGGCCTCGCATCCAATTAAATTGAAACTGAACGATCCGAAAGGCAAAACGGTTTACGAAGCAGTACAAAAGCTAAACGACTTAAACCACTACAAGTTCATCATTCCAACCGAAACCAGCGACATCACCGGAAATTGGGAAGCCGTGGTAAGTATTGGCGGTGCGCGTTTTTACAAAAGCATCAAAATAGAAACCATCAAACCGAATCGATTAAAAATTAAAAACAGTTTTAATGAGTCGGTGCTTTCGGCCAACAAACAGAACACTAACAATATGCAAGTATTGTGGTTGCACGGCGCTGTGGCTAAGGATTTAAAAACCGAAGTACAAGCGAAGTTTTCACAACAAGTCACCACTTTCAAAGGCTTTGCTAATTATATTTTCGACGATCCGACCCGTCGATTCTACACTGAAGAAATCAATATTTTCTCCGGAAAAGTGGATGGCAATGGTAGAGCTTCCATTCCGATTAAACCGAATATCGAAGGCCAAGCACCGGGAATGTTGCGTGCGGCTTTCATCACCAAAGTGTATGAAAACGGTGGCGATGTGAGTACCGATGTGGCTTCCACGAATTATTCGCCTTACGCTACTTATGTCGGAATAAAATCGCCGGTGCCTAACAAATACGGGATGATTGAAACCGGAACCAATAACCGATTTGACATTGTGACCCTAAGCGAAACCGGTCGCCCGCGTGCCGTGAGAAATCTGCTGGTGAGCGTTTACAAAATGGAATCTCGCTGGTGGTGGGATGCTTCCAACGATGATTTATCGAGCTACAATACTTCCAATGCGACTATCGCCTACAAAAACTTTTTCATCGATACCGATGCATCGGGCAGAGGCAGTGTGTCTTTTGTAGTGCCGGATGACGAATGGGGCAATTATTTGGTGCGCGTAACCGATCCTAATGACGGTCATGCCACAGGCGTAAAAGTGTATATTGATATGCCGTGGTGGTCGGCCAAGTCCAGAAATACGGATGGCGAATCGGCTACAATGCTTCGTTTTTCTACCGATAAAACCAATTATGCGGTAGGAGACAAAGCCAAAATATTCTTCCCGTCCAGCGAAGGCGGCAGAGCGATGATTTCCATTGAGAACGGTACCAAAGTCTTGAAAACCATTTGGGCTAAAACCAAAAAAGGGGAAACAACGGTCGAGTTGCCAATCACCGGAGAAATGGCGCCCAATGTGTACATCAACATTTCTTTGTTGCAACCGCATGCGTCCACCAAAAACGATTTGCCTATCCGCATGTATGGTATCGTTCCTATTGAAGTAATCGATAAAAATACCGTCTTAGAACCTGTACTTACGATGCCGGATGTGTTGCGTCCGGAGCAAACCATCAACGTTAAAGTCTCTGAAAAGAAAGGCAAAAAAATGACGTATACCATCGCCGTGGTAGATGAAGGTTTATTGGATTTGACCCGTTTCAAAACACCGAATGCTTGGACTAGTTTCTACACTCGTGAAGCTTTAGGGGTAAGAACTTGGGATGTTTATGATGATGTAATTGGTGCCTACGGCGGTAAAGTGAATCAGGTTTTCAGTATTGGTGGTGATGCCGATGCCGGTGGCGGAAAAGCCAAAAAAGCGAACCGTTTCAAGCCGGTAGTGATGTATTACGGTCCGTTTGAATTGAACGGCGGTTCGAAGACTCACCAAATCAAATTGCCGAAATACATTGGTTCTGTTCGCACTATGGTGGTAGCAGCCGACGCTAAAACCAGTGCTTACGGGATGGCGGAAAAAGCCACTCCGGTGAAAAGTCCGCTCATGATTTTGGCTTCACTGCCTCGAAAAATCTCACCTTCTGAAAAAGTTACGTTACCGGTTACTTTGTTCGCAACCGAGAAATACATTAAAAATGTCACCTTGCAAATCAAAACCAATAACAGTGTTAGGGTGATTGGTAAGTCGAGTCAAGTCATCAAGTTTACCGAACCGGATGAAAAAATGGGCTATTTTAATTTGGAAGTCGGCGCCACTACCGGTATCGGCAAAATCGAAATTACCGCGGTTTCAGGTAAGGAAAAATCGACTTACGCTGTCGAGATTGATGTGACGAATCCGAATCCGGTTACGAATGATTTTACCGATGTGGTGATTCCGCCGAACAGTGCTAAAACTATTAACTGGAAAACCTTTGGCGTAAGCGGCAGTAACAAAGCCAAAATGGAAGTTTCCTCGTCGCCAACCGTTGATTTCAGTCGAAGATTGGATTACTTAATTCAGTATCCGCACGGTTGTGTAGAGCAAACCACATCTTCCGTTTTCCCGCAATTGTATTTGACGGAGATTATGGACTTAGATGCGGTTCGCAAGCAAAATATCCAGAAAAATGTCATGGCCGGCATCAAGCGTTTGGGGAATTTCCAATTGCCTAACGGCGGTTTGTCGTATTGGCCTGGCAATGCAGATGCCGACGATTGGGGCACTTCCTATGCCGGACATTTCTTGATTGAAGCCGAGAAAAAAGGCTATGTATTGCCCATCAGTTTCAAATCGAAATGGTTGTCTTACCAACAAAAGGCAGCCAAACAATGGCGATTTGAAAAATCTTATGGCAACGATTTGGCACAAGCTTACCGTTTGTACACTTTGGCTTTGGCCGGTGCACCCGATTTGGCTTCGATGAACAGATTGCGCGAAACGGTTGGTATTTCCAACGAGAGTAAATTGCGTTTGGCGGCTTGTTATGCTATGCTGAAACAAAATGCCGCCGGAATGTCGTTGTTGAGTAAATCTTTCATAGACGAACAAAACACCGATGATGGCTACTATTATTACTATTACGGATCGGCCGACAGGAATCGCGCTATGGCGTTGGAGACATTAATCTTATTAGGTCAAAAACAAAAAGCCTTTGCGATGGCTACTAAATTGGCTAAAAATCTTTCCGGGAAGCAATGGATGAGTACGCAAACCACGGCTTACGGTTTGTATGCGATGGCTAAATTCGCCAAATCCAACGGCAGTAAAGGCGTTTCGGTTCAGTTTACCAACAATGGCAAAACCGAAGTGATTTCCACCGATAAAACGGTAGCACAAAGAACCTTGTCGGTCAAAATGGGCAACAATACGGTTACGCTTAAAAATAACAAGAAGAACACTTTGTTTGTTCGTGTACTGAATAGCGGTATTCTTCCGGTGGGCAGCGAAAAACCGATGCAGCAAAATGTGTCGGCCGGATTGGTCTTCAAAGACCGTAAAGGCAAAGTGATTTCGGTAACGAAAATACCGCAAGGAACCGAGTTCTACGCCGAAGTTACGCTAACCAACCGCAAGAACGAAAGAGTCGAAAATATTGCGCTATCGCAAATAGTACCATCCGGTTTTGAAATAGTCAACACCCGCTACACCGATTTTGGCAGTGCCACCGATAATGTAGCCGATTACATAGACATCCGTGACGACCGCGCCAATTACTATTTCAGTTTGAAACCTTCGGAAACCCGACAGTTTAAAATCCTGTTGAACGCATCGTACCTTGGGAAATACTATTTGCCGGGCTTGCAATGCCAAGCCATGTACGACAATGAGTTCATAGCGCGTACCAAAGGACAATGGGTAGAAGTAGTGAAATAAATTTAGGAGCGAAAGGTTCGGGAATTATCGGCAAACCGTGTTCCCGCTTTTCGTTCCAATTTTTAGAGTGCCCTACCGCTGCGCTGCAGGACAATCTAAAAATTTCTACTTTAATCGGGGCTATTGAACAAACCATTTGAATTTTTGCCATCGTGAAAACCAAACTTAAAGCGTTAGTGCAACGCTTCATTACTTATATCAAAACAAATCCGAAGAAATCGGCGGTATTTTTTATACTATTGCTGGTTTATTACTTTTCGTTGCCGCGTGTTTTATTCGATTCGCCTTATGCCACTGTTATTGAAAGCACTGAAGGCGAGTTATTAGCGGCCAAAATAGCCCGTGACGGTCAATGGCGTTTTCCGGCTCAAGACAGCGTGCCCGAAAAATTTAAAAAATGCCTGGTTTACTTTGAAGACGAGCATTTTTACTACCATCCCGGATTCAATCCGGTGGCCATGGTCAAGGCTTTTCAGCAAAACCGAAGCGCAGGAAGAGTGGTTCGCGGCGGTAGCACGTTGACGCAGCAAGTCATTCGTTTGTCGCGTCAAAACAAAAAGCGCACCTACTTTGAAAAAGCCATAGAGATCGTTTTGGCTACGCGTTTGGAATTACGACATTCCAAAGAAAAAATCCTCGAATTGTACGCTGCTCATGCGCCTTTTGGCGGTAATGTTGTTGGGTTGGAAATGGCATCTTGGCGGTATTTTGGCGTGCAATCGTACCAATTATCTTGGGCGGAAAGTGCTACTTTGGCGGTATTGCCCAATGCGCCGAGTTTGATTTATCCCGGGAAAAATCAGGTTAAGTTGTTGCGCAAACGCAATGCCTTGTTGCTCAAACTGTATCATGAAAAAGTCATAGACCAACTCACTTACGAATTGGCTGTTAAAGAACCGTTGCCGCAAAAACCCTATAATTTACCGCAAATTGCGCCGCATTTGCTGCAAAGAATCGTCAAAACCGATGAGGGCAAACGCATCAAAACAACAGTGTCCATTTCGTTGCAAAACCGGGTGAATCAAATCGCGCAGCAGTATTACAATCAGTACAAACAAAACGAAGTGCACAATTTGGCCATAATGGTCATCGATATCCAAAACCGTAATGTTATTAGTTATGTTGGCAATTCCCCTACAGACAAAGACCACGATAAAGATGTAGACATCATTGGCGCGCCGCGAAGTACGGGTAGCGTTTTGAAACCACTGTTGTTTGCTTCCATGCTTGACGAAGGTGAACTGTTGCCAAATACTTTGGTGGCTGATATTCCTACGCAAATTTCCGGGTATTCGCCGCAGAATTTTAACCTGACCTTTGACGGAGCAGTGCCGGCCCAGCGTGCTTTATCGCGTTCGCTGAACATTCCGTCGGTGTTGATGTTGCAGGAACACGGCGTGAACAAATTTTACGAGTTGACGCAGAAATTGAAGCTTAGAAATATCAACCAACATCCCGATCATTACGGTTTGTCGCTTATTTTAGGCGGTGCCGAAAGCAATTTATGGGATTTGTGTCGGGCATACGCTAATATGTCGGCTACGATTAATTATTTCAATCAGTCGAACGGAAAGTACCGTAGTAAAGAGTTTGCCGAGTTGAATTATGTGAACGGTTTTCAGCAGGATTTTGGGGCTGATAGTTTTCAGCAAAACATATTCGGTGCCGGAGCTATTTATTTAACCTATAACGCCATGAAAGAAGTTAACCGACCGGAAGGCGATGAAGCTTGGAAGTTTTATGATTCGTCCATAGAATTGGCTTGGAAAACCGGAACCAGTTTCGGGAACCGCGATGCTTGGGCGATAGGTACTAATTCGCGTTACGTGGTTGGTGTATGGGTGGGCAATGCCAATGGTGAAGGCCGACCGGAATTGACCGGAGTGGACAGCGCAGCGCCTATATTGTTTGATGTGTTTAATTTGTTGCCTCGGAAAAAATGGTTCCAACCGCCGTTGAACGATTTGGAATATGCAGAGGTTTGTACCTTAAGCGGTCATTTGGCGCAAGACGACTGTCCGAAAACCAAACAACTTATCACACGTAGCGGCAAGAAAACTGCGATTTGTCCGTATCACAAATTGGTACATTTGGATGCATCGCGGCAGTTTAGGGTGAACAGCAGTTGCGAGGATGTAGACAAGATAGTAACTACCAAATGGTTTATACTACCACCGGTGATGGAATGGTATTATAAGAGTTTGCATATTGATTACAAAACGGTGCCGCCGTACCGAGCCGATTGTCAGCCGACACAACAAGTGGTAATGGATTTTATATATCCCAAAACCAACAGTAAGATTTATTTGACCAAGGATTTTAACAGCAAAGTACAGCCGGTAATTGTAAAAGTGGCGCATTCCAATAGGGAAGCCAAACTATTTTGGTATGTGGATAACGACTACAAAGGTACGACGCAAACCTTTCACGAAATGCCGATTGCTGCGGAAACCGGAGTGCATTACATTACGGTAGCGGATGAATTTGGGAATGAGATTAAGAGACGAGTGGAGATTATAAAGGATTAGTCCTAGCCCGGATAGCAGCGGCATCCTTTGCTGTTATGCAATAACAGTAAAGATAGAGCGTATAGCCGGAAATAGCTCCCAAAAAGACACAAAAAAACCGCCAATCTTTCGAAAGGCGGTTTTTCTTTATTCCTTGATCTCATTTCCGTCTTTGTCGAAGAAATGATACTCTAAATACGTGTAAGCGTCACGTGATTTGATATTAAGAGGAGGAAGCCCGGTGGGCTTCAGGTATTTTTGCTTTAGCAAAAAAGCATAAAAAAACCATCCGCGTTATGAAAACGGGATGGTTTCTTCTTTTATTCCTTGATCTCATTTCCATCTTTGTCGAAGAAATGATACTCTAAATACGTGTAAGCGTCACGTGGTATGATTTTCACCCATTTTTTATGTTCAAAAAGCCATTTTGAACGTATTGATGGAAAACCTTTTTTAAGGTAAGCGGCCACGAACGGATGGGCATTAAGCTTAATGCCGCTGTGGTCTTTGATAATCTTTTCGAGGGAGAAGTTAATCTTGTCGATAATTTGAATTGGCGCATCTACATCGCCGCTCAAATTGTTCGGATTTTCTTCTCGAGTCTCTATATTGACTTCAGGTCTTACACGTTGGCGAGTGATTTGGACTAATCCGAATTTACTCGGCGGTAAGATTTTGTGTTTGGCTTTGTCGTCGCTCATTTCTTCACGAAGGAAGTTGAATAATACTTGACGACAAAGCCAAACACAAAATCTTACCGCCGAGTAAATTCGGAT
>JBIIXM010000067.1:0-7329 GCA_044338435.1 Flavobacterium sp.
GGTTAGTCAAAATAAAAACAACGAGCGGGAAACCGATTGTATGTTGGATGAAACCACTGGTTTACCTTCTGAAAAAGGAGAAGCGTTTTTCGAGTTTTTAGGAATGGAATTGATTCCGATGATTGAGAAAAATTTCCGTATTGCACCTTTCCGTATTGCCGCCGGTTTAGATACTACAGCCGGATTTTTAAATTGCTATTTGTATAAAGAACAACCTATTTTTAATGCTTTTATTTCGATGAGTCCGGAATTGGGAACCGAAATGGAAGAACGCATAGTAGAACGCTTAACAGCCATGCAACAACCGCTTTTTTACTACCATTGTTCTGCCGATGGCGATGTTAAAAAGATGAGAACCCGTATTCAAGCCTTGGATGAATTGGCCGGTAAAATCAACAATCCAAAAGTAAATTACCGTTACGACGACTTCAAAGGTTCTTCGCACTATTCCTTGGTTTTACATGCCATTCCGAGTGCTTTGTACCAAATATTTTCGGTCTACCAACCGATTTCTACAGTAGAGTTTCAAGAAAAAATTGTGGTATTGCCTTCAGGTTATGTGGATTATTTGGTTCAAAAGTACGATATGCTTGAAAAGTCATTCAACCTGAAATTACAAATCAGAATGAACGATTTCAAAGCCATCGAAGCCGCCATCTTAAAAAACAAAGCATACAACGAATTCGATCAATTGGCGCAATTGGCGCGCAAAAATTACCCAAAAACCATGTTGGCCGACTATCACATGGCGCAGATGTATGAAAAAAAAGGCGACAATGCCCGTGCACTTAAATCCTATTTGGCCGCATTCCAACAATCAGAAGTGGGCGATTTGACCAAAGACATGATGATGGAAAGAGCCGATGAAATAAAAAAATCAATGCCGAAAAAAGGTAAAAAAGGCCAAGAAGTAATCGAAGAAACGCCGGTAGAAGAAGTACCGGCAGAAACGCCAAGCGAAACCCCAACAGAAACCCCAACAGAAGAGAAAAAATCAGAATAATGGCCAAACTCAAAACGACTTTCTTTTGTCAAAATTGCGGTACCCAATACGCCAAATGGCAAGGGCAATGCAATGCTTGCAAAGAGTGGAATACCATAGCCGAAGAGATTATTCAAAAAGAAGAAAAAACAGATTGGAAGCCTACAACTTCTGAAAACAAAAGAGTTTCCAAACCCCTGAAAATAAACGAAATCGATTCGACGCAGGAAGTCCGCATGGACACCACCGACAGCGAATTGAACCGCGTGTTGGGTGGCGGAATCGTTCCTGGCTCACTCATCCTTCTGGGTGGAGAACCGGGCATTGGAAAGAGTACGTTATTGCTTCAAATTTCCTTAAAACTTCCCTACAAAACCTTGTATGTTTCGGGTGAAGAAAGTCAGAAGCAAATTAAAATGCGCGCGGAACGCATCAACCCCAACAGCGACAACTGCTTGATTTTGACCGAAACCAAAACCCAAAATATCTTCCGTCATATTATAGAAGTCGAACCCGATATCGTGATTATCGACTCCATACAAACCCTGCACACCGACCATATTGAATCGACTGCCGGCAGCATTTCTCAAATCAGGGAAACCACTGCTGAGTTGATTAAATTCGCCAAAGAAACCAACATCCCGGTTATCTTGATTGGTCACATCACCAAAGACGGCAATATCGCCGGGCCGAAAATTTTGGAACATATGGTCGATACTGTGTTGCAATTTGAAGGCGACCGAAATCACGTGTACCGCCTGTTGCGTTCTTTAAAAAACCGTTTTGGTTCTACCGCCGAATTGGGCATCTACGAAATGCAAGGCTCCGGTTTACGCGAAGTCTCTAATCCGTCGGAAATCCTCATTTCCCATCGCGAAGAAGAACTTTCAGGCACCGCCATTGCCTCAACTTTAGAAGGCATGCGCCCATTAATGATAGAGATTCAGGCCTTAGTATCTACAGCAGTTTACGGAACACCGCAACGCAGTACTACGGGCTACAATGCCAAACGATTGAATATGATTTTGGCTGTATTGGAAAAACGCGCCGGGTTTCGCTTAGGTACCAAAGACGTATTTTTAAATGTAACCGGCGGTATCTCAGTTGATGATCCGGCGATTGATTTGGCTGTAGTGGCTGCTATTTTATCTTCTAACGAAGACATAGCGGTTGGGAAAGACGTTTGTTTTGCCGGAGAAGTTGGTTTGTCCGGAGAAATCCGCCCGGTAAACCGTGTAGAACAACGTATCCAAGAAGCGGAAAAGTTAGGTTTTGCCACGATATTTGTTTCCAAATACAACAAAATAGCGCTTAAAAATCCACTCATCAAAATCGTTTTAGTTTCCAAAATTGAAGAAGTCGTCGAACAATTGTTTGGCTAAACTGAAATCTGGTTAAGCCATTATTTAGTCTGCTTTAGAAGTCGTATCGATCATGAGAACCACCCGACAAAAAGTTTTTTTAGGTCTTAAAATCAGTGGCGCTTTGCTGCTGTTAGGCTTGGTATTGCTCTTTGTTTTTCGCGGTAGTCTTTTGAACAAAGTGATTGAAAGGATTGATGCCAAAATGCAGCGCGATTACCAATGCCGATTTCAAGTGGCCAAAGCCGAGTTTCAAGGATTATCCGATTTGGAATTTCAGCACATTACGCTGGTGCCCAACCAAGCCGACACTTTGGTACGTATAGACAATTTAAAAACCAGTGTTAATTTTTGGAAACTACTCACCGGTGATATCCAATTGGGCAAACTCGACATCAACCGCGGCTATATTCAGTTGGTAAAAACCAAAAACGGTAGCAACTTCAAGGCATTTCTGCGCTCCAAAAAAGAGCCAAAAGAAACAGCTGAAGTCAATTATGCCAAACTACTGAATCGCCTAACTTCTAATTTACTCGACTTGGTGCCAACCGACATGCAAGTGAAAGGTTTTGCCGTAAAGTTGGACGATATGGGACACAAAGTGGTTTTCGATTTCAACCAATTGGCTTTATCCGATAAAAAATTGAACACTTTGATTGAAGTGACTTCGGATGACTTCTCTCAACAATGGGCCGTGACCGGATTTGCGGATCCGCGGGAACGGAAAGCCGATTTGGAATTCTTCAACCCGAAAAGCGACACCATTCGATTGCCTTATTTGGATCAAAAATTTCAGTTGAAAACCGGATTCCAATCGATTCATTTCAACTTGGAAAATTTGGCGATGGACAGTGGCGAATTGCACATAAACGGCTATTCTTCCATACGCGGTTTGGTGGTCAACCATCCCAAAATCGCATCTAAAGATGTGGTGATTCAAAATGCCCGATTTGATTACCGCTGGGTTGTTGGCTCTCGCTTTTTGGCACTCGACAGCACTTCGACTTTGCAGTTAAACGACATCAAATGCAAACCCTATGTGGCTTACACGAATGAAGAAGATAAGATTTACGCCTTGAAATTAGCCATTCCGAAAATGAAGGCACAAGATTTTATCAACTCCTTACCTACCGGATTATTTCGCCATTTTGAAGGTATGGAAGCCCAAGGCCATTTTAGTTATGCCCTGCATTTTGAATACAACAACCACAAACCCAAAGACCTGATTTTTGAGAGCAAACTGCAACCCGAAGGCCTTAAAATTACCAAATACGGAGAAGCCGATCTGAATAAAATCAATGGTGAATTTACCTATCGCGCTATTGACAAAGGCATCCCGCAACGCCCGATAGTAGTTGGCCCGTCAAATCCGAATTTCACGCCATTGACTGAGATTTCACCCTATTTGCAGAAATGTGTGCTTACCAGTGAAGACCCATCGTTTTTCAACCATCGCGGATTTATAGGTGAAGCCTTTAAACAATCGATAGCCAAAAACATCAAAACCAAAAAGTTTGCCCGCGGCGCCAGTACCATCAGCATGCAACTAGTGAAAAATGTTTTTCTCACCCGCGAAAAAACCTTATCGCGAAAGCTGGAAGAAATTTTGCTGGTTTACATTTTGGAAAACAATCGCATCAGCACCAAAGAGCGCATGTTAGAAGTATATTTTAACGTCATCGAATGGGGTCCGAATGTTTACGGTATAGGAGAAGCTGCTCAGTTTTACTTCCAAAAAAGACCGGCCGAATTGAATTTGAACGAATGTTTGTTCCTGGCTACCATTGTCCCGAAACCCAAAGGATTTATGTACCGATTTGACGGCGAACAACAACTCAAATCTTTTGCCCGTCAGCAAAGCGATTTCCTAACGCGATTGATGCTACGCCGAAAACTACTCACCGAAACCGACACCATAGGCAACTTCCCATTGACCATTTCAGGAGCGGCGCAACAATATTTAAAACAAAAAATTGTACCTGCTGTTGTGAACGACAGCCTAAACACAGAAGAGTTTGACTTTTAAAGACTTGGATTACTAGTTGGTTTTTTTTAACTTTACCCAAAACCAATTGCTATGAAAACAAAATTACTATTCCTTTTCGGACTGTGCTGCTTCGGTATTTCGGCACAAACCATTAATTTACAAAGTTTTGCCCCCGGATTTTCCTCTCCGGTAGAAATCACTTGTGCGCCCAATGATAAGCGCCTTTTTGTAGTCCAACAAAGCGGTTTGATTCGCATTCTGAATCCGAACGGCACCATCAATACCACTCCTTTTTTAACCCTAACCTCTTCCACTATTCTATCAGGTGGTGAGCGAGGATTGTTGGGTTTGGCTTTTCATCCCAACTATGCCACTAATGGCTATTTTTATGTCAACTATACCAGAGCCGGTGACGGTGCTACTGTCATTGCACGCTATAGTGTTTCATCAGATCCCAATATCGCGGATGCTTCCAGCGGAACCGTTTTATTAACTGTAGCACAGCCTTTTAGCAATCATAATGGCGGTTCGATCAAATTTGGTCCCGATGGCTATTTGTACATTGGCATGGGTGATGGTGGCAGTGGCGGCGATCCCGGAAACAGAGCACAAAACATCAATGAAAATTTAGGTAAAATGCTCCGAATTGACGTAGACTCAGCTTCACCATACGGCATTCCGGCAACCAACCCTTATGTGGGCATTACCGGGAACGATGAAATTTGGGCCATTGGATTACGCAACCCGTGGAAGTTTTCCTTTAATCGTTTGAACGGAGATTTGTGGATAGCCGATGTTGGGCAAAATGCAATTGAGGAAATTAATAAAGTAAGTACTCCTGCGTCCAACACCGGATTAAACTTCGGTTGGCGTTGTTATGAGGGCAATGTTCCTTATGATACTTCCGGCTGTCCGGGTTATAGCGCTACATACGCCCCGATTGCGGTTTATGTTCACGGCACTACCAATCGATGCTCGATCACCGGCGGTTATTTTTACACCGGTACAACTTATCCTAACTTTGCCAACAAATACTTTTTTGCCGACTATTGTACAGGAGAAATCGGATGGGTTAGCAGCGACGGAACCATAACTTGGAACTACAACGGTCCGAATTTAATTACCACTTTCGGAGAAGACACAAACGGAGAGTTATACGTGGCCATGGGCGGTACTATTTACAAAATGATAGATGCCAGTTTATCGGTTAACGACTTTGGCAACAAAGGTATTCGACTTTACCCTAATCCGGTTCAAAACGAATTAGTGGTTCAAAATGACAATAATATGGTATTAACTTCAATCCAAATCACCGATTTAACCGGGAAAGTAGTTTTGAGACAGAGTTTAGAGGCTATATCAACCAATGAACTTTCAGTTGCCGCTTTGGCAAAAGGCATTTACTTGGTCACTATTGAAGGAGTAAATAACATAGTGTTCCAATCAAAACTGATGGTAGAATAATCAAGGCGCAGGATCAGGAAATACCGCTTGAATTTTATTAATTTCGGCAACAACTTCAGCAGAAAGCACGGTGCTAAAAGCCGCTATGTTCTCCTGGAGTTGTTCCATTTTAGTAGCACCGATAATAGTAGACATCACAAAATCTTGTTGATGCACAAAAGCCAAAGCCATTTGGGTTAGCGTGAAACCGTTATCCAATGCCAGCTGATGGTACAATTGGGTAGCCTTCCAACAATTTTCGCTGGCATAACGCGTAAACTGAGGAAACAAGCCCAAACGAGAATCCGGTTGTAAACCATTCAAATGCTTACCGGTTAAGAAACTAAAAGCCAATGGTGAATAGGCCATCAATCCTACTTGCTCTCGCATACAGATTTCCGACAAACCTACTTCGAACAATCGGTTTAACAACGAATACGGATTTTGAATAGTGGCGATTCTGGGCAGATTATGCTTTTCACTCTCGCTTAAAAACTTCATCACACCATACGGATTCTCATTAGAAACGCCGATATGTCTAATCTTGCCTTCTTTGATTAAACCATCATACACTCCTAAAACTTCTGCAAAATTATCTTGCCATTGGGTGTCAATTTTCGAAACACCACGCTGACCAAACATGTTCATCACCCGCTCCGGCCAATGCATTTGATACAAATCGATATAATCCGTTTGTAGGTTTTTCAAACTCAACTCCACCGCTTCGTGTATGCTTTTCTTAGAAAAATTTAAAGGCTGACGGATATACTCCATACCTCGATTCGGTCCGGCTATTTTGGTCGCAATCACCAAATCCTCACGCTTCCCGGTTTTCTTTAACCAAGTCCCAATATACCTGTCCGTCGAACCTAAAGTAGCTTGACTGGCTGCAATCGGATACATTTCGGCAGTATCAATAAAATTAATGCCTTGCTCCACGGCATAATCCAATTGTGCATGGGCGTCACTTTCGGTGTTTTGCTCCCCGAAAGTCATGGTGCCCAAGCAAATTTTGCTGACTTTAATATCGGTATTCGGTAAAGTGGTATAGTTCATTTTGAATGGCTTTTTTGCCCCGCAAAAGTAAAGCTTTGTGGTCGTTTTTTAGACTCGATTAACAGATTTTTTGGAAACGTTGACAATAAAAAAGGTTCCAAGCAAAAACTTAGAACCTTAGCAACTTAGCGCCTTAGCACCTTAGCACCTATCTCTTAAAACTCATTCAACATCTTGGAAATTTCATCCAATTTCGGTGTCAAAATAATTTCAATTCTGCGGTTTTTGGCTTTGCCTTCCGGTGTATCATTACTCATCAACGGTGCAAATTCTCCTCTACCCGCTGCGGTTAAATTTTTCTTTTGAATCCCAGCATTCTCTCCCAAAATATTCACAATAGCCGTGGCTCTTTTGGTCGATAAATCCCAGTTGTTTTCTATACCGCCACCAATAGCGCCGTAAATTTTGTCGTTGTCGGTATGGCCTTCAATCAACACCGTAATATCCGGGTTTTGGGCCAATACTTTCCCAACTTCTACTACCGCTTTTCTTCCTTCGGC
>JBIIXM010000068.1:0-7255 GCA_044338435.1 Flavobacterium sp.
AATTTGATTTCAAAGTGAATCCTTCTAAAACCACTTTAAAAAATGGAGAATCGTTAGACTTAACATTGAGTGTCATCGGAAAAGGCAACTTAAAATTGTTCTCTTTACCTAAACCGGTAGTGCCGACTGCTTTGGAAATGTACGATCCTGTACACGAGGAAAACGTATCCACACCTTTGACCGGAATGACCGGAAGAATTACGGATAAATACACCATCATTCCACAGTATAAAGGCAGTTACCAAATCAAGCCGCTTAGTTTCAGTTATTTCGATTTGGCTTCGGGACGTTACAAAACCATTACTTCACAACCCATAACGATTACCGTTTTAGATGGTCCGAGTGTGGCTTCGGGAGAAAAATACAACCCAACAGAAGTAACCAAAAACAAAGTGGAAGTGGCCAAATCTTTCGCTTTCATCAAACCAAAAACCAGCTTGAAATCGATGGAAAAAGAAGATTTCTTAGGTTCCGGTTTGTTTTATTCACTGGTAGCTTTGCCATTTTTGGCTATTCCTTTACTGATTGTTGGCCGACGCAGAAAACGAGCTATCGATAATGATGTGGTGGGCAATAAAATCAGAAAGTCGAATGCTCTGGCGAAGAAATATCTATCAGAAGCCAAAAAACATTTAGGTCAAAAAGAACCTTTTTACATCGCTTTGGAAAAGGCGCTGCACAATTTCTTGAAAGCCAAATTGAACATCGAAACTTCCGACATGAGTAAGGAGAAAATAAGGGAGATTCTAACGGAAAGAAATGCACAACCGGAAACCATCTTTGAATTTATAACCTTGACCGAAAACTGCGAATTTGCAAGATACGCGCCGTCTTCTGACACCGCCATTCAGCAAGATTATGAAAAGGCAGTTGAAATCATCTCTAATTTGGAAAAACAACTCAAATAAGATAAGATCATGAAAAAGATATTCCTGTTGTTTTTAATTTTTTCCGGTGTTTTAAGAGCCGAATCTCCGTTGCCTCCCGCAGCCTCTTCCTTTGAAGAAGGCAACCAATATTACCAAAAGGAAAATTACAAAGCCGCTGTTGCAAGTTACGAGAGCATAATTGCTTCCGGCCAAGAATCGGCAGAAGTGTATTTTAATTTAGGCAATGCATACTATAAATTGCATCAAGTGGCGCCGGCAATTTACAATTACGAAAAAGCGCTGCTGCTCAATCCGAATGATGAAGAAATCAAAACCAACTTGGATTTTGCCAGAAAAATGACCATTGATGACATCAAGGTTATTCCGAAAGTAGGCTTTCACAAACTAATATCTGATTTTACCTCGAGTTATTATTACGATACTTGGGCTTGGATTGCTGTCGTTTTTGCCTTCTTATTTTTAGCCTTTTTTATAGGATATTACTTTTCACAACAAGCAGTAGTAAAGCGTATTTTCTTCTTCGGGATGTTTGTTTGGATTTTAGGTATTGGCTTAGCCGCAAGTTCCGGATTTTATGAGAAAAACCGAATGAGTAACGAAAAACCGGCCATCATCTTCGCGGAATCTACGGCTTTGAAAAACGAACCGAAAGTGAATAGTCCGGATGCTACCGTTTTACACGAGGGCACCAAAGTGTACATCTTGGAAAGCATCGCCAACTGGAAAAAAGTCGAACTCACCGACGAAACTACCGGTTGGATAGAAGAAAGCGCAATTAAAGAGATTAAGAATTAGTGGTCTGTGGTCCGCAATTAAAGGTTAGTATGATTATCTTTGCCAACCTAATTACGATTTGAATATTAAATCTGATATTTAAAATCTAAAATCTAATATTGCTGTGTCAAGAGACGAACAATTAAAACAACGCTGGGAAAAAGTGGTGCATCTCCTTTCCAATCAGTTTGCTGATGGAGAAATGCTCGATTTAGATGCCATTATATACTTAATTGGAGTGCAAGAACTCGGAAAAGTACACCAAACCTTCAAAAAAGACGAGAAACTTAACCTGATGCACATCGCCATTTGCCGATTGCTCGAACCTTACGGTTATTACGAATTCGACTATTTCGACAAAGACGGTTGGCCGCATTATAAAGTTAAAGAAGCCTTACCACCTTTAAAAGCCGGCGAACAATCTGTTTTGATGAAAGAAGCAATTGTGAACTATTTTTTAGAAAGAGAAGTGATTGAATAATGATTACTTGTCATTTCGACCAAAGGGAGAAATCACATAACTGCTCATCAATTTATGAGATTTCTCCAAAGTCGAAATGACAAAAGTGTAAAAATAAAAACCTAAATTTGCACCTTCAAAGTACGACCGATGATAGACAAGATTAAAGAACATATTGAAGAAGCTAAAGCGTTCAATGCCAAAAACAAAGAAGCTTTAGAACAATTCCGCATTAAATATTTGGGTAGTAAAGGTTTATTAAAAGAACTTTTTACCGAATTCAAAAATATCCCGAACGACCAGAAAAAAGACTTCGGGCAGGTAATCAACACCCTGAAAACCGTAGCTGAAGAAAAGGTAAAGGCCATTCAGGAAGAATTGGAAAGCAAAGAAGAAGTAAAAGGTTTTTATGGCGATTTAACGCGTCCTGCTGAGCCGATTTCGATTGGCTCACGCCATCCGATATCCATTGTAAAAAACCAAATCATTGATATTTTCTCAACCATCGGATTCAACGTTTCCGAAGGTCCGGAAATTGAAGACGATTGGCACAACTTTACCGCATTGAACTTACCGGAATACCATCCGGCGAGAGATATGCAAGACACGTTTTTTATCCAAACCAATCCGGATGTATTGCTAAGAACACACACTTCATCGGTTCAGGTGCGTTATATGGAAAATAATAAACCGCCTATTCGTACCATTTCTCCGGGAAGAGTGTTCCGTAATGAAGCCGTTTCTTCGCGTTCTCACTGTATTTTCCACCAAGTGGAAGGTTTGTACATTGACAAAGACGTTTCATTTGCCGATTTAAAGCAAACCCTTCTATATTTCACCAAAGAAATGTTCGGGAAGTCGAAAATCCGTTTGAGACCGAGTTATTTCCCATTCACCGAACCAAGTGCTGAAGTTGATATTTATTGGGGATTAAAAACCGAAACCGATTACCGTATCACCAAAGGAACCGGATGGTTGGAGATCATGGGTTGTGGTATGGTTGATCCCAATGTATTGAAAAACTGTGGTATCAATCCGGAAGAATACAACGGTTTTGCCTTTGGAATGGGAATCGAACGTATCGCTATGTTACTATACCAAATTGGTGATATACGTATGTTCTATGAAAACGACGTGCGTTTCTTGGAGCAATTTAAATCGAGTATTTAAAATAAAGGCAAAAGGGATAAGGGAAAAGACATAAGAACTTTTTACTTATCCCTTTTTACTTATCCTTATCCCTAAACAATGAAAGCAGACATCACCATCCCAAAAGTAGAAAACGTATTCTTGGCCGCCGTACAGGAATGGAGTGACGACTTTATGGAAAAGGTTTGGTATGTGTATTTGATTAACGACTCCGACTTCAATTTAGACTCGGTAATGGTCGTTTCTAAGGCTTTTGGTACAATTGATGGGGAAATGAAAAAAACGTCGCTACTGCGCCACGCATTTATGCAAGTGCCATCGGTTTCTGCCGTTAAAATAGAAATGGTGGACAAAAGCGTATTGGAACTCAACAACGAGTTTATGGTGACTTATTTTATCGGCAACACTTTATACGATAAGAAGTTCACTTTCCGCAAAAACATGATTAACGAACGCGCTACAGAAGAAGTGCCTATTTTGTTTGTGAACGGTGTTATCGTGAGATAAGTTATTGGCCGTTCTCTCTTTTGATTTTGGCTTTCCAATTGAAATAGCCCAAAATGAAAATCCCTAAAATTATGTAAACAATAGCTCTGAAGTAGAACTCTCCGGAGTGCAGTTGTTGGGCTAGTGGTTTTTCGCTAATTTCAAACAAGGTCATGAAAACAACCATGAACACGCCCCAAAGTCCACCCGTTTTTATTTGATATTTCCAACGTTCACTCATTTTAGTCAAGTTTATCGGTTAGTTTCTTGAATACTTTTTTGGCTTCTTTTCCTTCGTACAAAACCTCATACACGGCATCAATGATTGGTGTTTTGGCCTTGTAGTCTTGGTTCAGTTTGTAAGCACTTTTTACGGCATAATAACCTTCGGCAACCATACTCATTTCGTGTTGCGCCGCCTGAACGGTATAGCCTTTACCAATCATGTTACCAAACATCCGGTTTCGGGAAAAAACGGAATAGCCGGTAACCAACAAATCGCCCAAATAAGCTGAATTGTTGATATTTCGCTTCATCTTGTGCACTTTCTTAATGAATCGCTTCATCTCGCGAATTGCATTACTCATAATAACCGATTGGAAGTTATCGCCATAACCCAAACCATGTGCAATTCCGGCGGCAATAGCATAAATGTTTTTCAACATCGCTGCATATTCGGTACCAATGATATCGTCGGAAATTTTGGTTTTGATAAAATGGCAACTCAAATGATTGGCTACTACTTTAGCTTTTTCTGAATCGGCACAAGCAATAGTCAAATAGGAAAGTCTTTCTAAGGCGACTTCTTCCGCATGACAAGGTCCGGTGATAACGCCAATATTGTCATAAGGTATATCGAAATTTTTATGGAAATGTTCACCAACTATCAAAAAAGTTTCAGGAACAATTCCTTTAATGGCTGAGAAAATCACTTTGCCTTTTAAATCGACGGTTAATTTCTCTAACTCTTTACTTAAAAAAGCCGATGGTATCGCAAAAATAAGATAATCCGCATAAGCTATGGCTTCGTTTATATCGCTGGTGAGTCGCAATTTTTTAGTATCAAACTCAACCGAACTCAAGTAATTAGGATTGTGCTTTTCCGCTTTTAAATGGTCTATGGCCGATTGGCTTCTCATATACCAAGCAATTTCAGGTAAGTTTACGCATAGCATCTTGGCTATGGCTGTAGCCCAACTTCCGCCGCCTATTACAGCAAATTTTGGTGGATTGTTCATAAGAGATTCTTTTTACTGTCCAAAAATAGTCAATTTTAAATGATATAAATTATGTTTTACTTACAGGTTTTGCTTAAATTTTTGTAATAATATATTTATATATTCAGTAATAATGTGCATTTCATCGATTTTTTTGCTCACTTAATGGATAAAGTTGTTATTTTAGCAGTCCTAAATCTACAAAAAATGAAATCAAAATCCCTACTTTTGTTCATGGGCGCCTTAGCCTTGACAATGACCTCGTGTGAAACAGAAAACGTTTCAGAAACTAATGCTACAGCTCGCCAAGCTTCAATGACTGCAGCAGCAGCAGTGGCACCAATAGACAACCTAACTCCGTGTGCGCACAGTGAATTATTAGCCGGACAGCGATATGATGCCGGTGACATTAAAGTGTATTTCGACGAAGATAATCTTTATGTTGAATACCAAGCCAGTATCAATTGGTATTTGAGAAAAACACATCTTTATGTTGGCGAACAAAGATTAATTCCGCTAACCAGATTGGGCAATCCTAATGTTGAATTTTTTCCGATTCAGCAAACACTCAGCGAAGGCACACAAACCGTAATGTACACATTTCCTAAAACCAACTTGAGAAAATGTTTTATAATCTCAGCGTATGCAGAGGTTTATAGAACCGATTCGAGTGGTGAAATCGTACAAGTGGAAAGCGCTTGGTCTACCGGAGAACGCTTCAACGAAGATAGCTGGGGCATGTACTTTGACGTTTGCCAGTCGGATTGTTCGAACTAACTCACATCGCAATATAAAAAAAGCCTTCATAAGAAGGCTTTTTTTATTAGTAACTCATTTCGACTATGGCTTTTACTTTGTCTATAGTCACATTTTGTTTTTCTCCTAAGGCTTTCCAACCTCTTTCCTCAAAACGATTTACAATAAAATCGGCTGTTTCTTGATAGTTTTCGGTGTTTTCTGATAATCTGGTTTTCATGCCCATAATATGGAAAAAAGCTACTGTTTTATCAATGGCCTGTTGGGCAATTTCGTCTTCATTATTGCCTTCTATATTCCAAACCCTTTTACCGTATTGTGCTAATTTTTCTTTTTTAGAATCAAACATCACTCGGTACAAGTTAGGGCCAATAATCGCCAACGTTCTGGCGTGATCAATTTCGTATAAAGCGGTCAATTCGTGTCCAATCATGTGCGTTGCCCAATCGCTCGGTACGCCTTTTTGGATTAAACCGTTTAAGGCCATAGTAGCGCACCACATGTAGTTGGAAGCCAATTTGTAATCGGTTGGATTTTCGGCTACGTCCGGTCCAATTTCGATTAAAGTTTGGAGTATGCTTTCGGCAAATCGATCTTGTAATAAGGCGTCGTGCGGATAAGTCAGGTATTGTTCCATTACGTGTGTAAAAGCATCTACAACACCGTTTTGGATTTGTCTTTTAGGCAAAGAAGCAATAACTGATGGATCGCAAATAGAAAACTTAGGAAACAAAGCGCTTCCGCCTAATGTTAATTTTTCTTGAGTGGCTTCAATGGTAACTACAGCACCGGAATTCATCTCACTGCCGGTTGCCGGCAACGTGAGCACTGTTCCGAAAGGAATCACTTTAGTCACATCGGTAAACAACACTCTGTTTTTAAGGATTTCGATTGGATTTCCCTCATAGTTCACAGCGCCGGAGATAAATTTAACGCCGTCGATAACACTTCCGCCGCCAACTGCCAAAATAAAATTAAGGTTTTGTTCACGGATAATTGCCACAGCCTTCATTAATGTTTCAAAACGCGGATTAGGTTCAATTCCACCAAATTCAATTACTTCAAAGCCCTCCAAAGCAGCTTTTACCTGATCGTAAACACCATTTTTAAAAATACTGCCACCACCATAAGCCAACAAAACTTTGGTATTTTGAGGCACTAAGGTAGCCAGTTTTTGTGTTTGGTCTTTCCCGAAAACGTATTGTGTCGGGTTGTATAATTCGAAATTTAACATACTTGTGTAATTTTAGAGCACAAAGTTACAAAAGCAGTAAACGAACAACTGATAAAAGTATGTTAAGTTATCGGCGGTAAAAATTGTTGTGGTCTACGTATTCCCAAACGTTATGCGGCAATAACGGTCTGATGTTCTTTTTATTTTTGATGTTTTCTCGGATAAATGTGGAGGAGATTTCCACTATCGGAGCGTCAATCCAATGCACTCTTGGATGATTTTTTAAAGTTAGATTTTCAGCTTCTTCCGATACTCTGGGGTAAATATAAATGTCGTGATGTTGCAAAAT
>JBIIXM010000069.1:0-7195 GCA_044338435.1 Flavobacterium sp.
GCTTTCATGCGAGAACTTCCGGTTACGAATTCCGGACCAACCACCACTACCACAGGATATTGTGCTGTTACGGCTAACGGACTTCCTTCATTACAAGTAATGCAACCGGTAAGGATATTGTTTTCGTGGCATTTTTCCAAACCGCCAATCACATACGGAGTAGTACCTGAAGCGGCAATACCAATCACTACGTCTTTATCTGAAATATTTTCGGCTACTAAATCTTTCCAGGCTTGTTCTTTATCATCTTCGGCAAATTCTACGGCTTTGCGAATCGCTTTGTCGCCACCGGCAATAATACCGTTCACTAAATCGAAAGGTACGCCAAAAGTAGGCGGACATTCGGATGCATCTACAATCCCTAATCTTCCGGAGGTTCCGGCGCCTATGTAAAACAGTCGACCACCAATTTTCATTTTGGCGACCACTTGTGTCACTAAGGCTTCTATTTGCGGCAAGGCTTTTTCAACGGCAAGTGGCACCGTTTTATCTTCCTTGTTGATATTGGTCAGTAAATCGTGGACCGACATTTGTTCCAAACGATCATAATGTGAGGATTGCTCAGTAGTTTTAGTGAAAGACATGCTAACTATGCTAAGGTTTTGAGTGGCTAAGATACTTAGATTCCTTCAGATTTTTAAATAAAACTCGCCAATAAAATTCCCAAAATAATCATGGATATTTTGGCAATATTAAATTTATGTCCTTCGCTGCTTTCAAAGATAATGGTGGAAGAAATATGGAATAAAATACCAATAACCACAGCCGTAATTTCGGTGAAGTACTTTGTGATTGCCGGTGCCGAATCGGAAACCAATGTCCCAAGCGGTGTCATCAAAGCAAAAGAGACCATAAAGACAAATAATGCGGTTTTATTCAATTCGGCATTCAAAAAGAAAGTGGTTAAAATGATAGCGATAGGTAAGTGGTGTATCGCAATTCCGTAAGCCAAATCGTGGTGATGTCCAACCGGAAATCCTTCCAAAAAAGCGTGAATACACAAACTAACAAATAATAGCCAAGGCATGCTGTTAATTTTCTCGTGTCCATGAACGTGACCATGTTCGGCGCCTTTGGAAAAAAACTCTAAAATAATTTGAAATAATATCCCAACCATGATGAAAAGCCCAATGCTGTGGTTGTGACTTTCATAAACCTTTGGCAACAAATCCATGACCGTAAGCGATAACAAAAAAGAACCGCTAAAAGCCAATAATAATTTCAGGCTTTTTTTCTTTTTAGGTTTAATAATCAATGCTATAGCGTAGCCTATTAGAACTGATAGTAAAGGTAAGATATAGTTCATTTTAGTGGAAAGTTGCAATGGATAAAGTCTTTGAAAATCTTTTGCTGATTGATCTTATTTAAAAATCATAATCAATCGTTCGCTAGTGTTTTTGTGGAATTTCTTCAATTTATAATCACCAAAAGTGTCCAATAAATAGATACCGGCTTCTTCCATCATTCGTTTAAAATCGTCTAAAGTATAAGCTTTGACTTTTTCTTCAAAATGGTATTTTTTACCTTGGTCTTCAAAATCAATTTCCTTGATAATGAATGAATCCGCCAAATAGCGTTTGATGTGAAAAACAATACCGTCGACTTCTTTGGTTTCTTCCGGAATTAAATTTTCTAAAACCGAGTGTACATTCATAAAGTCGATAACAGCAAAACCATAATCCGTCAGGCTTTCTTTAATGGCAATCAATGTTTTTAAGTTGTCTTCTTCTGCTTCAAAATACCCAAAACTGGTAAACAAATTAAAAATAGCATCGAATTTATCTTCAAAAGGAATGCGTTTGTCGTGTACCACAAAATGTAGCGTTTCGTTGGCATTTTTATTGGCTTCGGCTATACTGTTTTCCGATAAATCGGCACCAATCACGTCATAACCTAACTGATTTAGGTAAATAGCGTGTCGTCCTTTGCCACAAGCCAAATCAAGCACTTTGGCCTTTTCAGGCAAGTTCAAATAATGTGTCAGATTGTCCATGAAAATTTGTGCTTCACGGTAATTGCGATCTTTGTACAGTATATGATAATAAGGCGTGTCAAACCAAGAGGCGTACCAAGTATCGTTCACTGGTTTTGTATTGTGGGTTTCGGAATGTAAACTTTCGGCCATTTATTCTTTTCAAATGAATTCTTCACCCGCAAATTTAGTGTATTTTTGCCGAACTTATGACAATGTCCGATATTGATATTGTGATTACAATTTGTATTGAAAATGGAAAATTTTAAAATGGTAGCCAAAACCTTTTTTGGTTTTGAGGAAATATTAGTCAAAGAATTACAGCAATTAGGTGCGCAAGACGTGGAAATGGGAACGCGCGCCGTTAGTTTTAAAGGCGATAAAGGGTTTATGTACAAAGCCAATTTGTCGTTGCGGACTGCTTTAAAAATATTAAAACCTATTTACCAATTCAGAGCGTTTAACGACCAAAGTTTGTACAAAGGTATTCAGGGTATCGATTGGAGTAAATACCTCAATGCAAGTCAGACTTTTGTGATTGACACGACCATTCATTCCGACAATTTCAAACACTCACAATTTGTTTCTCAGAAAGCCAAAGATGCTATAGTAGATCAGTTCCGAGAAAAATTCGGGCAACGACCAAGTATCGATAAAGATTTCCCGGACTTGCGAATCAACATTCACATCGATCGTGACCAATGTACGGTTTCTTTAGATACTTCGGGCGCTTCTTTACACCACAGAGGCTATCGAAGTGCTACGAATATTGCACCGATTAACGAAGTCTTAGCCGCTGGTATGTTGTTGCTTTCGGGTTGGGATGGGAATTCCGACTTTTTAGATCCGATGTGTGGTTCGGGGACGATTTTAGCCGAAGCAGCGATGATTGCTTGTAACATTCCGGCCAACATCAATCGCAAAGAATTTGCTTTTGAAAAATGGATCGATTGGGATAACGATTTGTTCGACCAAATTATCGATTCATTGATGAAACGCACCAAAGAGTTTCACTATAAAATCATCGGATACGACAAAGCACCGAGTGCTGTTAACAAAGCCAAAGACAATATCGTTAATGCTAATTTAGAAGATTATGTAACGATTAGCCAAGCGAATTTCTTCGATACGCAAAAAGAAACTGTTGGTCCGTTGCACATGGTATTCAATCCGCCTTACGGTGAACGTTTGGATATCGATTTGGAACGATTTTACCGCGAATTGGGCGATACCTTAAAGAACAATTATCCCAATACAAATGCTTGGTTTATTACGGCCAATCTAGAAGCGTTGAAGTTTGTTGGCTTGCGACCATCGCGAAAAATAAAGCTCTTTAACGGAAGTCTAGAAGCGCGTTTGGTGAAATACGAAATGTATGAAGGCAGCAAACGAACCAAATTCAATCCTCGTGATTAAGGCCAATTAAGTTTATTTAAACATATAGCCAACCGTAAATTTTGCGAAGCCATTGTGCGCTTTCACACTGTTGCCGGTGTAGAAATAGTTATAGCGATACACTTCGGTAAAACCTTGGTAAATGCCGACTTCAAAAAAGAGTTTATTAACAGTAAATCCACCGCCTAAGTTAAATCCGAAATCAACACTCGATTTGGCTTTTTGGTTGAACTGACCCATTTGAGTTTCTTGTACCAGAAAACCCAATTGTGGTCCGGCTATGACATAAATTTTATTCCAAAACTTAAAGTCAAGCGGCAAGTTGATGTAGGTCAGTTTAGTGTCAATTTGATCTATTTCAAAATCGCCTCCAACAATCGGATCAAAATTGATTACGCCTTCAGTTTTGGTTCGGTCGCCTTGTTGGGAAAAAGCCAATTTCGGACGGAAATGTACTTTAGCCGATAGTTCTTTTTCATAAACAATTCCCAATTGCAAACCAAAGGATTCTTCTGCCAATACTTGACCGGCTATGCCATCGGTAAAATAAGAATAGTTGAATCCGGTGAAAGCGCCGAATTTATCCTGACTGTAAACCGATAAACTCAAGCCTAGCAAAAGGAGAATGGTAATTTTTTTCATGAAGGATTAAGATTGTTTTTTGGCTTCTTTCTCAAGCGATTGTATAATTTCTTTCACTTTTTCCGCTTCGATGCGTTTCGCTTTGATGACTTTATTTTTGTCTAAAATATAAATCACCGGAGTAGAGTAGACGTCGTATTTTTCGATAGCATTATTATAGTGTGCGCCATCGTAAACGTTAATGAAAGGCAATTTGTTATCGGCTATGTATTTCAAATACTTCTCACCTTCGTGTTGCATGTAAACGCTGAAAACTTTTACATCCTTTTTTTCATTGGTCATTTCGTTGAAGGCGGTAACCAGTTTAGGGATTTCCTTCTGACAATGACCGCAATCCACATCCCAAAAAACCAAAATGGTATATTCGGCTTTAACATCGCTTAATTTAACCCACATTTTGTTAACCTCGTTGACGTTTTTATAAAACACTTTGGTCATTTCCTCACTGTTTTTGGCGTCTTCAAATCCCATTGCCTTCATTTTCGGAAAATCTTCTGCCCGAATCATAGATAAATCAATGGCTTTAGCACCAATCAATAAGGTTTTAAGTTTGTCGGCTCTTTTGATGATTCTTTGCACTACATCGTCATCTTCGTAAATTCCCTTAGCTTTTCCGGTTTTAAAATAATTATCAGACAAATGCACAAACACTTTATCGAATCCCATGATTTTAGAGGTTTCGTAAGTATAAGTCAGATGCGCCAACATGAGTTTGTAAATCAAGCTTTCCGGTTTGGATTTAGCCAGAATTCTATCAATTTCAACACATACAGAATCCGGGTGTTTTATCACCACGTTATCCAAATACGTCTTCAATTTGTTGAATAAAAACGGATTGTGCACCATGCCTTCGTCTTTTAAATCAACATTACGCCAAAAATTGTCTTTGTAATATTTGTAGGAAACGTCATAATCCGGCGTTCCGTCAGCCTTTTTAGGAATGTCTTTGAGCTTTTTCTCGGTTTTCAAATTCACCACATCGGCTATAAAAGTCCCTTTGAAACGATTAATGAATTGATTTTCGTAATCGGCTATACTTTGTTCCAACTCGTTTTGTTTGTCGGTTAAATCCAGTGAATCTTTTCGAGTGGTTAACGGATGACTTTGCTTGTATTCCATGAAGGTTTTGTTTTGGTCGCCGAGGAATCGAATGTAATTAAAGAACTCATTTTCGCGCTCCGAATTTAAAGCCGTCAAATCCTTACTGATATTAGGACCATACTCGCTTTTTAAATTCAACTTTTGAGTATCATCATCTATAAAAAAATCAAAAAGTATTGATTTTTGTTGGCTTACCAAAGAGTAAATACCTTTAGGAAGTTTGGTTTTACCATTAAAAATAATGCGACCGTTTTTGATGGTCGTACAAGTGTCTTTGATTAGGGTTTTATCAAAACGATAAAAAGTAAGATACGCCAAAGTATCGTTACAGTTTTTTAAATCGATAGTAATTTCGTAACCCGATTGTGCTTGGGCACTAAAAGAAGAGAGAAACAAGGCTAAAGCAATCAATACTTTCTTCATACGTCAATTTTATGGATTTAAGATTTCAAAAATAATCTATTTTTCCATACAGTAAGAAGTCGTTTTTTTTAAACTTTCCTTAAAAAACAAAACACCTCAGTAAAGAGGTGTTTTGTCTATTCTTAAAATTCATCGAAGAGCACGATGCCTTTGCGTTCTAAATTTTGTTTGATCATTGATTCCGGAAAATTGTACTGCGAAGCTAAGTCGGCTATACTGATGCCGGAAAAAAACAACTCAACCAAAGTATCTAATATCATAGGGTTGATTTCCTGTTCGCTCGGCAAATCGATTTCTTCATCAAAAATGTCCTTTTTGGACTTGAAGAGGGTTTCGATAACCATATCAATATCTGATTTAGGGAATTCCAGAATGTTGTGAATCGTATTACTTTCTGAAATTTGCTTGAGCACTATAGTCTCACGATTGGTGCCTTCATTTTTTAAATGAATGCTGTAGTTGAAATACTTGTCCATAGCGGTCGTATTTAATTTATTGTAAACTTGGGTAAAGCAAAGGTATACTTTATGAACTAAAATAAATGTTAATTAACATAAACATACACATCATTTATCAACAATTGTAAGTTTTTTAAGTCTAAAAATCTGTTTTTCAGCCAATTGGATGATAGAGGAAGTATTAATTGTGTCCAAAAAAGAATTTAGTTTGTAATCTTTTAATAGCTTTAAACTTTACCGAAATACTTATATTTGGAGCATAAAATTCAACCTATGAGTAAAAAGACTAAAGCCTTATTATACAACCTTTTTTGTTTTGCGGCCATTTTTGTTGCTGTTAGATTTTTGTTGGTGATTTACACGCACTTAACCGGATTTTGGTTACCGTTGACTGCTTTTGTAATCGGAACATTATTAGCCCCTAAATTCCAAGCCGTGAACACCAAAGACGGTGAAAAAGTATTTATGAAATGGTTATTTGTTAAAGGAATTAAAGAAGTATAATTATTTCTTTTTCGACTTAGATTTGGATTTTTCTGCTTTAGCCTTCGCCTTAACTGTTGCTTTGTAAATTGGGATAAAATAAGAAACGGTATAGTTGAAACCTACACCAAAATCGCCATTATAAGTTCTGTTGAAGCCCGGAATGTAAAGGTTGTCAAAGTTACTCGGCTGTTTCTGATTGACCAATCGGTTCAACCTAAAACTGAAACCCACAAAAACATTATTGAAAACTTCAGCTTTCATACCGGCAACGACTTCTATCCATTGTGCTGATAAGCCGCTGTATTCATCACCGGCAATTACTACCGGATTTTCCCCGAAATACTGATTTGGGTTGTAGATTTCATAACTGTTCAACCTTTGGCTAAAACTGCTCACACCGTAGCGCAATCCAACAGAGATGATGTTCTCCATGTCGAGCCAGTTTTGGTATGAGTTGTAATCAAAACCAACTTTAAGATAACTGCCTTTGGTGGTAAAATTGACTTGGTCGTCATCTACCGTTTTGTTTTCATTACCCAATTCAACCGCCAAATAGTGTTTGCGAGTCAAACGATAATCGCCTACCAGTTCAATACCGCGATAGTCTTTTTCATAAAAAGATCGAGTCAACTTGAACAAATCGACACCAACGCGTAATCCATAACGCTCTGTTTTTGGTGCTACACTGTCTTTAGTTGCGGTTTTAGCTTCTTGGGCA
>JBIIXM010000070.1:0-7185 GCA_044338435.1 Flavobacterium sp.
GAATAAAAAATACAAGTGTTCATAATCGAACACCATTTGTCCGAAACCGAACAGTGATTTGAAATACCTGCTGCTTCAATGAAAAAAACAAACGCCAACATTTTAGTCATAGACGACCAAGAAGACATTCTTTTTGCGGCCAAAATGCTCTTGAAAAAACACTTTGAGACGATTTTTACACTCAACAATCCGAAAAATGTGCTTCGATTGTTATCGGAAAACGACATAGATGTGGTGTTATTGGACATGAATTACCGCATCGGATTTGAAGATGGTCGCGAAGGCTTGTACTTTTTAAAAGAAATCAAAACGCTTTCGCCTAAAACCATTGTCATCTTAATGACAGCCTTCGGGAAAGTGGAAACCGCTGTAGAAGGCTTGAAAAATGGAGCTTTTGATTATGTATTGAAACCTTGGGAAAACGAAAAACTATTACAAACCGTTAAACTCGCCGTAGAAGAATCCAGAAAAGTTAAAAAGAAAACGGATCAAAATACTTTAACGGATTCATTTTTTATCGGGCAATCTAACTTGATCCAAAAGGCTTATGCTTTGGGTGAAAAAGTAGCCAAAACCGATGCCAATGTCCTGATTTTGGGTGAAAACGGCACTGGAAAATTTGTGATGGCGCAGTACATTCACCAACAGTCTAATCGAAAAAACAATGTGTTTGTGCATGTCGATTTGGGTTCGTTAAACGATAATATTTTTGAAAGCGAATTGTTCGGTTATGCCAAAGGTGCGTTTACCGATGCCAAAGCCGATACCGCCGGCCGTTTTGAAAATGCGCAGAACGGTACCATTTTCCTGGATGAAATTGGGAATGTGCCTTTACATTTGCAATCGAAATTGTTGCAAGTTATACAAACCAAAACTGTAACTCGTTTGGGCGAATCAAAACCGCGACCTTTGAATGTGAGAATCATCACAGCCACCAATTTGAACTTGAAGGAAGAAGTCGCCCAAAAAAACTTCCGCGAAGATTTGTATTATCGTATTAATACTATGGAAATTACCTTGCCGTCCTTGAAAGAACGCAAAGAAGACAAGATTCCGTTGGCCCAATTTTTATTGGATAAAATGATTGCCAAATACAACCGAAACAAAATTGTGTACAGCGAGAGAGCTTTGGAACAAATGGAGAAACACGCTTGGAACGGCAACATCCGCGAGATGGAAAACCGCATTGAACGCGCGGTGATTTTGTGTGACAACAACACGATTTCGGCGGCCGATTTAGACTTAGATCTGGTTACAATTTACGAAAGCAAAGACGATTTGCCGCTGTCGGATGTAGAGAAAAACACCATTGAAAAAGTGTTGGTCAAACACGGTTATAACATCAGCAAATCAGCGGAAGAACTAGGTTTGTCGCGTGCCGCTTTGTACCGAAGAATGGAAAAATACAATATCAATCCGGAATAAATGTTTAAAAATTACAAACTCTACCAACTGCTTTTCTTCCGCCTGATTTTGGTGGTTTTTTGTGTTGGGCTAAGCATTTATTTGTTTTCCGAAGATTTGATTTACACCGGATTGTTTTCGGGTTTTGTTACTTTTTTGTTGCTGACCGAATTGTACTTTTTTCTGCGCAATGCGTTTTTAGTGTTTGACCGAACTATTGCATCGATTTTGCAAAACGATTTTTCCGCCGATTTTTCCCAACACAAATCCTATCATAACTATGCCAGTTTGTTTCAGTTGTACGGCAAACTCAAAGAAAAACAGCACGAACAACTTTCGAAAGACCTGATTTATCGGTCGATTCTAAACAACATCGAAACCGGCATCATCATCTTACAAAAAGAAAACGAATCATGGAACATCTTTTTGATGAACGATTATTTCTCGAAGCATTTTGAAGTGCCGAAAGTTTCCAAATGGCATTATTTGAAAAACCAATTGCCATCGCTTTGCGAGATTATTGAAGCACAAGATTTTCAGGAAATGAAAACCTCATTGCAAATCAGGGTTAACAAACAAGACACCCAAACTTTCCTCATCCAAACCTCAGCAACCAAGACTTTTGACCAAGAATACTACATTATTTTATTGGATAGCATTCAGAAAGTAGTAGAGAAAAAAGAAAAAGAAGCTTGGATTAATTTGATGAAAGTCATTTCACACGAATTGTTGAATTCGCTCACACCGATTCGCTCGCTTTCGCAAAATTTAAACGAATTGGTCCAACAAGAAAGTTTGTCGGCCGAAGATTTGGAAGACATCAAACAAAGCGTAGCCACGATGCACAACCGCAGTAATCACCTGCAGGAATTTGTAGAAAGCTATCGAAAACTCGCCATGTTGCCATCGCCTAAAAAAGAAAAAACAGAGCTATCGGAATTGGTGGAAAGCTGTTTGCAAATCATGCAACCTTTGTTCAAAAAGGAATCCATTGCTGTGGTCAACCAACTGAACTTTAAACGATGGATTATGGTAGATCGCAACCAAATGGAGCAAGTATTCATCAATTTGTTAACCAACAGCATGTATGCTTTGGAAGGAAAAGACCGAAGAGAAATCAGCATTAGCGCTGAACTCAAAGAAAAACGTCTTTACATCATGATTAGCGATACCGGCGCCGGCATTGAACCCGAAATTGAAGATAAAATTTTCCTGCCGTTTTTCACTACACGAAAAGACGGCGCGGGCATTGGGCTGACTTTATCCAAAAACATCATCGAAGCGCACGGCGGCTATTTGGCTTTTGAAAATGGCGAAAACGGGACGAAGTTTACGGTTTGTTTGCTGGAGTAATATCGCTTACAATCGCTTAACCTCAGGCTGCCAAAAATGCTTTTCAAAATCGACGATTTGGTTATCGACAACTTCGATGCCTTCGTTTTCCAACAATTGTTGCATCAAGTTCGTGCCGTCAAAATGGTGTTTCCCGGAAAGCATTCCAATTCTGTTGACTACTCGGTGCGCCGGAACATCATCGTGTCCGTGACTGGCATTCATCGCCCAACCCACCATACGTGCGGAACGAGCCGAACCTAAAGCTTTAGCAATGGCGCCGTAAGAAGTGACTTTGCCTTCGGGGATTTGGCGGACAATATCGTATACTCTTTCGAAAAAATTGTCTTCCATTTTAATCGCAAAGAAGTTTTATTAGCGTTACAATAGCCATGAAAGTGGTAACAGAACCAATGACATAATTGATATTTCGCATTAAAAATTCGGTTTTCTTCTCTATCTTTTTAAAGGCGACAATATACAAGTAAAAAACACTGAAAGAACCTAACACTACGCCACTAACAAAAGTTGACACCGGAATTTTATCAAAACTAAAGTAACCCGCTGCGGCTAAACCCATACTGGCAAATACGTAGAAAGGAATCGGCAACAAATTGAGCATCGACAGCAACATCCCAAAAAAGAAGCGGTTCGATTTCCCTTTGATTTTGGCTTCGGGTTTGATTTTCTTTGGCTTTTTGGCAATCCAGAAAAAATACACGCTCAATCCGGCAAAAATAAAGATGCCTATTTCCTGTAAGGTTGCTACAATTTCTTGGTGTTGGCTGATGAATCGGGCGAACAAAACGGCAATAAAGGTTTGTACAAACACCACTACCGAAGCACCGACCGCAAAGCTAATCGCTTCGTTTTTACCTTCTTGCAAACTGATTTTGGCTGCTGTCATGTTGATTAAACCCGGAAGTATAACCGCCAAAAAAGCAATGCAAAAACCCAATACAAGCGGCAAGAAGTTGGTCATCTATTTGATTTTGAAACGAATATACGTAATTGCCTTGTTGATTTCCAAATATTGTTTCTCATAAAAAGTTTGGATACCGATTACTTCCTGAGGCGCGCCTTCGTTTTTATAAACATTGTGATTGGCGTACAACACTTCATGACCTTCGCCGTGTAATAACCCTAAAGTATAACCGTGCATGAATTCGCTATCCGTTTTTAAGTTAACCACGCCGTCCGGTTGCAGAATTCGTTTGTATAATTTCAGAAATTCGCTATTGGTCATGCGGTGTTTGGTGCGTTTGTATTTGATTTGCGGATCGGGAAACGTAATCCAAATCTCGGCTACTTCGCCTTCGGCAAAAATCCCTTCGATGAGTTCTATTTGGGTACGAACGAACGCCACATTGTGCATACCGCTTTCAACAGCCGTTTTAGCACCACGCCAAAATCGGGCACCTTTGATATCAATGCCGACAAAATTCTTGTCCGGATATTGTTCGGCCAAGCCTACCGAGTATTCGCCTTTACCACAACCCAATTCGATGATGATAGGATTGTTATTTTTGAAAAATTCGCTGTTCCATTTGCCTTTTAACGGAAATTGTCCACCAACGACTTCCTCTCGGGTTGGTTGGAACACATTTTGAAAGGTTTCGTTTTCTTTGAATCGCTTTAGTTTATTCTTACTGCCCACAAATTTAATTTTTTGGTAAAATTAAGGAAATATAAACTATCCGAAATCTTTTTTACTTTGCAATGTTAAAAGCTTACCTTCCCAACTTGAAAACGACTTCGAAAAACATATTAATTGCACCGCTAAATTGGGGTTTGGGTCATGCCACCCGTTGTATTCCTATTATTAAAGAATTACAACAATTCGGCTTTACGCCTATTATTGCTTCCGATGGCGTAGCTTTGCGATTGTTACAAAAAGAATTTCCGGAACTTATTTCGATTGAACTGCCTTCTTACGAAATAGAATATGCCAAAGACGAAAAGGACTTCAAATGGAAACTCATTAAGAACAGTCCGAAAATGATTCAGGCCATTTTTGAAGAAAAACAGAAGGTCAAAGAATTAGTCAAGCAATACGATTTAAAAGGCATTATTTCCGATAACCGTTTGGGCGTTTACAGCAAAAAAGTACCGAGTGTTTTTATCACTCACCAGCTAAATGTATTGTCGGGTAAAACCACTTGGATTTCCTCCAAGCTACACCAATTTTTTATAGCAAAATTCACCGAATGCTGGATACCGGACTGCAAAGACCTGCCCAACTTGACGGGAAAATTAGGACATTTGGAAAACAGTTCGCTTAACTTAAAATACCTTGGTCCATTGAGTCGTTTGGTCAAAAAAAACTTGCCGTTGCGATACGATTTGATGGTTATTTTATCCGGGCCGGAACCACAACGTACTATGTTGGAAGAAAAACTTATGGCTGAACTTCAAGATTACGATGGCAGCATTCTTTTCATCCGAGGAAAAGTAGAACCGGAGCAAAACATCAAAATAGACCATCACATCACCTATTACAATTTTATGACTTCGGAAGAAGTGGAAAAGGCTTTTAATGAGAGTGACTTGGTACTTTGTCGTTCGGGTTACACGACGGTGATGGATTTGGCGAAATTGGAGAAAAAAGCTTTTTTTATTCCGACTCCCGGTCAGTTTGAACAAGAATATTTAGCCAAACGATGCAAACGAAAAGGCATGGCGCCCTTTGCCAAGCAAGACGAATTTAAAGCCGAAAAATTGCTCGAAATCGATTTGTATAAAGGTTTCCCAAAAAGTGAGGCAACCGTAAATTGGAAACAGTTATTTATACTTTTCCATGGTGAATGAGAATTCGGAACCTTTGCCGAACTCGCTTTCCACATAAATTTTTTCGCCGTGGGCTTCTATGATGTGCTTTACAATAGACAAGCCTAAGCCTGAACCGCCTTCGCTGCGCGCACCACTTTTATCCACGCGAAAGAAACGCTCGAAGATTCGCGACAAATTGTGCTTGTCGATACCTTCACCGTTATCGCGGATGCGGATGATGAGTTTGTTGTTGACTAAATCTTCTATACTGACTTCGGTAGTGCCGTTTTCTTTGCCGTATTTGATAGAGTTCATGATCAAGTTAGTCAACACCTGTTGGATCTTTTCTTTATCGCCAAAAACCTTGATGGGTTTGCTGTATTTGCGGTCGAACATGAGAATGATGTTCTTTTTATCGGCTTTCATTTCCAATAAATCGAAAACGTTTTGAATAAGCTCGACGATGTTAAATTTGGACAACTCTAAGTTCAAATCGCCTGTCTCGAGTTTGGAAATCATGTCCAAATCTTCAACGATATAAATCAGTCGCTCTACGCCTTTCTCGGCTCTTTCCAAGTATTTTTTACGTACATTTTTATCGTTCATTGCACCATCTAATAAGGTCGAAAGATAACCTTGAACAGTAAATAACGGCGTTTTAAGTTCGTGCGATACGTTTCCTAAAAACTCACGGCGGTATTCTTCACGCACTTTAAGCGTTTCGATTTCCATCTTTTTATCCATTGCAAATTTTTTCACTTGCTTGGTTAACGTAGCCATATCGGTAGTAATGGGTTGGTTTCTGAAAGAAGTCGATTCGAGTAAGGAAACGTCGTCGTAGATTTTTTTTACCCTTCGATAAATAAAATGCTCGACGCGGTATTGGATTACGAAAAAAGAAAAGGTAGCCATCGACAAGGCAAAAACCAAGAGAATGGCCCAAGAGAATTCGTGGAAAAACCACAATAAAATACCAAGAAAACCGGTGGAAAAAAGGGTAATATACGTTGTAGAAACTAACGCAAAAGTGTATGTTTTCTTGAAATTGACCTTCATTTAGACTTCGAGTTTGTAACCTACTCCTTTGATGGTTTTGAATAAATCTTCCCCGATTTTCTCGCGGAGTTTTCGGATGTGAACATCAATAGTTCTGCCGCCAACAATAACTTCATTGCCCCAAACTTTATCCAATATTTCTTCGCGTTTGAAAACTTTTCCGGGTTTGGAAGCCAATAAATAAAACAATTCAAACTCTTTGCGCGGCAGGATAATTTCCTTACCTTCTTTGATGATTTTATATTCTTCGCGATTGATTTCAATACCGCCCACATTTAGGGTTTCGGTGGTTTGGTCATCGCTTTTTAGTCGGCGTAACAATGCTTTCACTTTGCTCACCAACAATTTCGGCTTAATAGGTTTGGTGATGTAATCGTCGGCACCGGCATCAAATCCGGCTACCTGAGAATAATCTTCACTACGCGCTGTTAAAAAGGTAATAATGACATTGCTGAGTTCAGGCAATTTACGGATGTTTTCGCAAGCTTCCATTCCGTCCATTTCGGGCATCATCACATCCATAATTATCAAATGCGGGAGCTCTTTTTTGGCTTTGGAAATGGCTTCTTTACCGTTAGTAGCCGTTACAATTTGATAGCCTTCTTGAGCAAGATTGTATCCTAC
>JBIIXM010000071.1:0-7123 GCA_044338435.1 Flavobacterium sp.
GTACATGCTAAAGGACTGAAGTTCGGACTATACAATTGCGCCGGAACCAAAACTTGTGCCGGTTTTCCGGGCTCACGAGGTTACGAATACCAAGATGCCCGATTTTATGCCGGTTTGAATATCGATTTTCTAAAATATGATTGGTGTAATACTCAAGGAATAAATGCAAAAGAGGCTTACACTACAATGAGTAATGCACTTAAAGTAGCCGGAAGACCAATTGTTTTAAGTTTGTGTGAATGGGGAGATAACCAGCCTTGGGAATGGGCGAAACCCGTGGGGAATCTTTGGCGAATTTCCGGAGATATTTATCCGTGCTATGATTGTGAAAAAAAGCATGACACTTGGTCTTCATGGGGTTTTTTTAAAATAGCCGAAATGAGAAAAGATATTCGTCAGTTTTCCGGACCGGACCATTTTAATGACTTTGATATGCTTGAAGTTGGTAACGGGATGACTCATGAAGAAGATAAATCTCATTTTGCTTTGTGGTGCCTATTATCCTCGCCTTTAATAGCCGGAAATGATTTTCGAATAATGTCTGCAGAAACGTTGGCTATTTTGGCTAACAAAGAGTTAATAGCCATTAATCAGGATAAGTTGGGAATCCAAGGCTTTAAAGTCTCGGATGAAAATGGTTTGTCTGTTTGGGCAAAGCCATTAAAAAATAACAGTTGGGCCATTTCCTTTTTCAACAAAAGTGACGGAAATATAACTATAGATTTTGATTGGAAAAACCAAAAAGTAGTTGATGAAATTAATAATCTAGAGGCCTCTTTTAATACCACCGAATATAAAATTAGAGATGTCTTTGCCCACAAAGATTTGAAAACAACGGCTAAACCTTTTAAGGCCAATTTAGCTTCCCATGATGTAATTACTTTAGTTTTAAATAAAATATAAATGAAGAAATACCTTGTTGTGTTGTGTTTGATGGCTTTATCCTCTTACGCTCAATTTGTTAAAAAAAATGGTCAGCTTAAGCTTTCGGGAACCCAATTGGTTAATCAAAACAGTGAACCTATTGTGCTTCGAGGCATGAGTCTGGGTTGGCATTGTTATCATCCAAGATTTTATACAAAAGGAACTGTCGATTGGTTGGTAAACGATTGGAATTGTAATGTTGTTCGAGCGGCCCTAGGCGTTGAACAAAGTGATAGTTCTTACATTAAGGCACCTGATTATGGCTTTAAAAAAATAGAAACTGTAATTCAAGCAGCAATAGCCAATAATATTTATGTAATAGTCGACTGGCATAGCCATAACTTAAATCAAGATGAAGCCCTTGATTTTTTTTCAAAAATTTCAAAAAAGTATGGGAAGTATCCAAATATCATCTATGAAATCTGCAATGAGCCTGATGATGAGTCCTGGGAATCAGTCAAAATTTACGCTGAGAAGGTGATTAATGTAATTCGCACTAATGACCCCGCTAATATCATAATTGTTGGTTCGCCTCATTGGGATCAAGATCTTCATTTGGTTGCTGATAATCCGATTATTGGTTATTCAAACATAATGTACGCCATGCATTTTTATGCCGGGACGCATTCAAAGTGGTTGCGTGATCGAGTTGATTATGCACGGGCTAAGGGCATTCCGATTTTTGTATCGGAATCAGCCGGAATGCAAGCAACGGGAGATGGTCCTTTAAATTACGACGAATGGAGAGCATACATTGAATGGATGGAGCAACATAAAATTAGTTGGATTACCTGGTCCGTATCAGACAAAGATGAATCGTGTTCTGTTCTAAATAAGAGCGCTGGCTCAGAAGGTCAATGGGAGACAGCAGATTTGAAGGAATCAGGTGTTAGAGTCAGAGCATACTTGAGAGAACTCAATGCTAACAAAAATTAATTCAATACAAACAGTTGTAGTTTTGGTCTTGCGGTCTAATTGTCTTTTAACTTCACTGTCTATTTCAAATCAGTTCATAGGATCTTCAATAGAATTCTTCACTTAGTCCGGTACACAAACTTTAGTTTGTAATTGTATTGACATCAGATGTTCCGCAAAGAGGATTTTTTGTAAAATCGAACCTAAATAGAGTTATGATTGAAGTTTAAAAATAAAAAAAACCGATTAGTTTCCTAATCGGTTTTAAACGGTGGTGGGCGATGAGGGATTCGAACCCCCGACCCTCTCGGTGTAAACGAGATGCTCTGAACCAGCTGAGCTAATCGCCCGTTTTGTGCTTGATTGCGGTGCAAATATAGGGCAGTTTTTTGATTCTGCAAATTAAAATGGAAAAAAATTACAAAATTTCTGCCACCACAAAATTGCTGCCGCCTACATAAATCAAATCGTCAGTGCCCGCTATTTTTCTACTGTGTTCGTAAGCTTCTGAAACAGAATTGTATATTGCGCCTTTAAGTCCGAATGCTGCCGCCTTTTCTTGTAAAACCGCTGCTGCCAAGCCTCGAGAAATATTGGGTTGGCAAAAGTAATATTGGGCATTTTTGGGCAGTAAAATCAAAATATCATCCAGTTTTTTGTCGTTTACCACACCTATAACCAAATGCAATTGATGGTATTTTTCCTTTTTCAGCTGGTTCATCACCACATTTAGTCCGTGTTCATTGTGTGCGGTATCGCAAATAATTTTCGGATTAGTACCCAGTTGTTGCCAGCGACCTTGCAAATGCGTGTTGGCAATCACATTTAGGAAGCCTTTTTTGATTTGCTCCTCAGAAATCGACAACAATTGCTTTTCCTGTAAAACCCGCAAAGTTTGGATAACGGTCTTCTTATTGTATAGTTGATACTCGCCCAACAAATCGCAAGGGTAATCTTCTTGCACTAAATCGGATGCCAAGTAAAGCTCGGAATGGGTTTCTTTCGCTTTAGTCGTAAATATAGGTTTGGTCTCCGGTACGTATTCGCCAATCACCACAGGAATGTTGTTTTTGATAATCCCGGCTTTTTCAAAAGCAATGGCTTCTAAGGTGTCGCCCAAAAATTGTGTATGGTCAAGTCCTATGTTGGTAATCACGGAAATCAGCGGCGTAATAATGTTGGTCGAGTCCAAGCGGCCGCCCATGCCCACTTCAATCACGGCAATGTCGATTTTCTCTTTAATAAAATAGTCAAAGGCCAAACCTACACTCATCTCGAAAAAACTCAAGTTATGCGTTTCAAAAAAAGGCTTGTTACTAGTTATAAAATCACAAACATGAGTCTCCGAAATCTGTTCGCCGTTAATAGTAATTCGCTCTCGATAATCTTTTAAGTGAGGCGAAGTGTAAAGGCCTACTTTATAACCCGCTTCCATCAATACCGAAGCCAACAAGTGCGAAGTAGAGCCTTTACCGTTAGTGCCGCCTACATGGATGCATTTGAGCTGTTTTTCGGGATGCCCTAAATGCTCCGCCAGCAGCAACGTATTGGTGATGTCTTTTCTATAAGCCGTTGCGCCCTGTGTTTGGTACATCGGCAGTTTGTTAAACATCCATTCCAAGGTTTCCTGGTAGTTCATAATTTCGAGAAAATATTTTTTTGATATACTTTTTTAATTTTTTTTTCGTTGTATATTGTGATGCCGATACGGTCAATACAAATTTGAAACTATTTTCAGAATTAACAGCCCAAAATTAAACAAATATGATCAGTACATTTTTACAGTTGCAAGTGGACAGTTTAGCTCAGAATATCCCAACCGCCAATACTGCGAATCCCGCTTTAACTAATGAAGTTTCGGTCTTAGAATTCCTTTTTAAAGGTGGTCTTTTTTTAATTCCGATTGCCATTTTGCTTTTCTATACTTTGTACCTCATTTTCGAGCGTTATATGTACATCCAAAAAGCGGCTAAAATCGACAATCACCTGATGGCCGACATTCGCAATCATTTGAATAATGCCAATATCGAATTGGCCGTAAACGCAGCCGAAAGAAGCGGCAATGCGCAAGGCAATGTGATCAAAGAAGGTGTGCTGACCATCGGTCGCCACATCAACGAAATAGAATCCAATATGGAACGCGCCGCCAACATCGAAATCGGCTACATGGAAAAACGTTTAGGCCAACTCGGATTAATCGCCGGTATCGCACCAACATTAGGATTTATCGGAACCATTTCAGGGGTAATCAAAATCTTTTATAGTATTTCAGTTACCGAAGACATCAGTATCGGAAACATCTCCGGAGGTTTATACGAAAAAATGATCAGTAGTGGCGCCGGATTGATTGTAGGAATCATTGCTTACGCGGCCTATCACTTATTCAACGGCCGTATCGACAGCTTCGCATTGTCCATCCAAAAACAAGTATTAGAATTTGTAAACATAATCCAAAGACCCAATGGCCATAAAGCGAAATAAACGATTTCACGCAGAAGTCGCCACCTCGTCCTTGAGCGACATTATGTTTTTCTTGTTGTTGTTTTTCCTCATCATTTCCACCTTGGCCAATCCCAACGTGATCCGAATGACCTTGCCTAAGTCGCAAACCAACGAAAAAACCAACAAGCAATTGATTACACTCTCTGTTACTGAACAGAAAGAGTTTTTTATCGACAAAGAACAAGTCGCTTTCGAGCAATTGGAAACCACCTTGTTGTCCAAAATCGACCCTTCTAAGCAACAAACGGTTGTCATTAGAATTCCGTTTAATTTGCAAGTACAAGATTTAGTAGACGTGCTGCAAATAGGCGTGAGAAACAAATTGAAATTCGTTATTGCTACGAGTCCGAAATAGTTTAAGAATAAGGAGCGGGACCATTATCTTTCTTACTACAGTCGTCCTGCTATCCGTTCTATCTTTTAAAAAAAAATCTCCACCCGAAAAGGTGGAGATTTTTTTTAAAAGGATGCCACTACTATCAGGGCTATAGTTCACGTTTTACCTTTAATTCAGACTAAAAGTATAGATAATTTTTCCAACTTGTTTTTCAGGAGCATTACCGTCGGCTTGCCACTTGGTGTTTTGAGCGGCTATGCGCGCTTGGTCAAGCAAACATTTAGCAGTATTGGTCGTTCCTTGTACACCGGCAATTACACTAACTGTATTCCCATTCCTGTCTACTGTTACTTGTACAGCTACTCGGCCTTGTTCTTGGCAGGTATAATCCGGTTGCGGTTTGCTTAACGCTTTTCTGTTGCCTAACGAATAACCTGAACCGCTCCCGTTTCCGCCGCCACTACCGCTACCACTGCCTGAGCCGCTACCTGAACCGTTTCCGTTTCCGTTGCCACTACCATTGCCACCACCGGAACCTGTACCGCTGCCATTACCGTAATAACCGTTAGAGTTTAAGTTGCCGCCGGCATTACCTTTGTTGCCGCTTTTGGTGTCGTTACCATCGCCACCTTTGTTACCTAGCAGACTCGACAAAGCGTCATTCGCATTTTTAGAAACTTTAGGTTTTTCGGGTGTGGGTTTGATGTCCTTTTTCGGAACCACCGTCGTAGGCGTTTTTTTAATATCCTTTTTCGGAATAGCTACATTGGTTTCGTTATCATCGCTTTCATCCGCAATCACATCGTCTTCAGGCGAAGCGGTTGTTGGCGTGACTTTAGTTTGGTCTTTTACATTCAGCACTTCGCTTTTGTAATTGTCGCCCATACCGAAATCGCTGTCGCCAAAGTTCATTTCGATGCCGCCACCGCCACCGCCGCCCATGATTTTCATGTCAGCCGGAGGCCAAAAGCGCAAAAAGAATAACAATAACAGTAAAACGGCATACACTAAAGTAGTGATGGCTAATGATTTTTTATCGTTATCTGATATTTCGAAACTCATTTTATCCTGTGTTAGTTTACTTTATAACGCTTAAAGGTACTAAATATTGTGTAATCCTTACAGTTAATGAAATATTAAACCAACTGTTTCAAAGCATTTTCAAAAGCTGTAGCGCTAATATGCTTTTTATCCGAATTTAAATCGTGTGCTTTTTCCAAGGCTTTTTTGATGGTTTCCGAGATGTCGTAGAAAATGGCTTCGTCTGTCATTTGTACTTTTTTCTCCATAAAGTAGGCAAAAACACGCGCCATACCACAATTGGAAATGAAATCCGGAATCAAACTCACTTTGCTGTCAGTTTCTTCCATAATCGGACCGAAGAAAATTTCTTTATCAGCAAACGGTACATTCGCACCACATGAAATCACTTCCAATCCGGAAGCAATCATAGTATCGACTTGTTCTTTAGTTACCAAACGAGAGGCTGCACAAGGGGCGAAAATTTCGGCACCCAATTTCCAAATGCTGTCGTTAATTTCCGCAAACGGAATCATGTTTTGGGCTACCAATTTGTTGCCGTCTTTGTTCAAGAACAACATTTTGATTTCTTCAAAAGAGAAGCCTTCTTCTTTAATCACACCACCATCGCGGTCTATAATACCAACTACTTTAGCGCCCATGTCGGCCAAATAAAAAGCAGCCGCCGAACCTACGTTTCCAAAACCTTGTACAATAGCTTTTTTGCCTTTCACGTCACCACCGTAAATGTCGTAATAATGACGAACGGCTTCGGCTACGCCATAACCGGTAATCATGTCGGCTACGGTATATTTACGCAATACATCAGGTGAGAATTTCGGATTTTCGATTACTTTGATTACGCCTTGACGCAATTGCCCGATACGGTTAATTTTATCGGCTTCGGTAGGTTTGAAGTGTCCGTTAAAAACACCTTCCTGCGGATGCCAAACACCACATTCTTCTGTCATCGGAATAACTTCGTGAATTTCGTCTACATTCAAATCACCACCAGTGCCGTAGTAGCTTTTCAATAGTGGAGAAACCGCTTTGTACCAACGTTGCAAAACCCCTTTTTTACGCGGGTCATTCGGGTCGAAATTAATCCCCGATTTAGCACCGCCAATCGCTGGACCTGACACTGAGAATTTTACTTCCATGGTTTTGGCCAACGACAATACTTCGTTCATGTCTAATCCTTTACGCATACGAGTTCCGCCACCGGCTGCACCACCGCGTAATGAGTTAATTACTGTCCATCCTTCGGCATCGGTTTCGTTATCTTTCCAGTGGAATACTATTTCAGGTTGTTTGTTTTCAAATTTTTTAAGTAAATCTTTCATTAGTTTAGTTTGTTAGTGGTGCAAATATAGGAATTAGGAATTAGGAATTAGGAATTACGAATTGTCAAATTTGTTTTAAATC
>JBIIXM010000072.1:0-6950 GCA_044338435.1 Flavobacterium sp.
ACGAAAGTCCTTTTAAAGGAATGAAATGATTAATTTGATTATTCTTTTTTGATAGCCGTAAAAATGAAATAATAGTTACATTTGCTACACAAAATCAATTGCTTTGCTATCTTTTTTCAAATCCAAACCATTATTGAAAGACTTAATTCCGGAGAATTTTGTCGACATCCATTCCCATTTATTACCGGGTATTGACGACGGGGCAAAATCGATGGAAGACACCGAAAATTTTATGGTTCAAATGAGTGCAATGGGCATCAAACACTTCATCACCACGCCTCATATTTTTACCAATGTTTGGGACAACACCGAAGCAGGCATTACCGAAAAATTACAAGTTACCAAAGGCGAATTAAGTAGAAAAAACTGTTTTGCCTCATTCAATGCCGGAGCCGAATACATGATTGATTCGTTCTTTATGAAACGATTGGAAACCGAAAAGTTGCTTACTTTGAAAGACAACTATTTATTGGTTGAAATGTCGTATTTGAATCCACCGATGCAATTGTTTGAGATTTTATTTGAAGTACAACTGGCCGGATACAAACCAATATTAGCCCATCCGGAGCGTTATTTATTTTATACCAACAAGTTAAAAGAATATGAAAGATTAAAAAAATCGGGCTGTTTATTCCAACTCAATTTGCTGTCAACGGTAAATTATTACGGAACTGGAATTGCAAAAACAGCTGATTATCTGTTGAAAAATGAAATGATTGATTTTGTAGGCACAGACATTCACCATCAAAACCACATTGATGCTTTTTCGAGAAAAGTAAGTTTGAAAAACACGCTTGAACTTGAAAAAGCAATCAACAAGAATTTATTTTTTCTTCCTTAGTCTGTCTTTCCAGGATTTCTTTTCTACGTTGGCACCGTAACCATAGCCGTAGCCATAACCGTAGCCATAACCGTAAGCATAGCCATAGCCATAACCATAAGTTTTTCTCCAAATTGTATCATTAAGGAGTACCGCCATATTAGGCAACTTCTTCTCGGTATAGAAGCTTTCTGCAATTTTCAACAATCGCTTGTCTAAATAATTGGCTCTCATTACATAGATGAATGAATCGGCGAATTTAGCCACCAACAATGTATCTGTCACCAAACTTACCGGAGCTGTATCAACTATAATGTAGTCATAATCTTTTTTGAGACTGGTAAACAACCCTTCAATTTTCGGACTCATCAACAAATCAACAGGGTTAGGTGGAATAACTCCTGATGGCAACACATAATAATTGTCGAAGTTTTCCAATTTAACAATATAGTTATTGATATCTTCGTTTTGCTTGGCCAAGTAATTAGTCAATCCTTTTTCCGGGATATTTACATATTTGTCGATTTTCGGGTTTCGAATATCCAAACCTATCAAAAGTACTTTTTTACCGGAAATGGCAATGGTACTTGCCAAGTTTAAAGCCACGAATGTTTTTCCTTCTTTAGGCAAAGTCGAAGTTACAAATATGGTTTTGGCGTTTCCTTCAGGAACATTGTTCAACATAAACTCGAGGTTAGTTCTAACGATGCGGATAGCTTCGGCAGAACTTGATCGGCTGCTGGCATTGATTAACTCATCTTGGGTTTCCGATTTAGGGATATCGCCCAAGAATGGTATACTGATTTTACCTTCAATATCCTGACGATTTTTAATTTTAGTATCAAGTAAATCAAGTACAAAAATGATTAAAAAAGGCACCAATAAACCAAGAAATATAGCACCAAAAAAGATGAAGTTTCTTTTGGGAGCAACCGGATAGCTTGTAGCCAGCGCAACATCAATTAGTTTAGCATTAGGTGCAGTTACCGCGAGTGAAATTCCAATTTCTTCTCTTTTTTGCAAAAGATAAAGATAAAGCGATTCTTTGATTTTTTGTTGTCTACCAATAACATTAAACTGTCTGGCTTGTAAAGGAATTTGTGCTATTTTATTGTTCAACAAATCGTCTTGTTTCTTTAGATCATCGCGTTTGATTTTAAGCGTTGATATCAACCTTTGCAAACTTTCTTTAACACTTCTCCTCATCTCGGCAATTTTGTTATTCAAATTGATTACCGTTGTATTCTTGAGGGTTCCACCTGCCAAAATTCTGTTTCTTTCGATAACAACTGCATTGTAGTCATTAATTAAAATTGATGCTGTATTGTCTGAAGGAATAATATTGCTGGGGATAATATCGTCTTTGGCTGAATTGTTAAGATATTCTAACATTGAGTTAATCACCTTAATTTGGGTTTCAGTTTCGATTAAATTCTTCTCAAACAGCACAGCATTCTCAGTGAACAATCTTGCATCCTCCGAGATATTGGTTAATTGATTCTGGGCCAAATAATCTTCGCCTTTCTTTTCAACATCGCCTAACTCGCCTGTAATGTATTTTAAACGTTCGTCTATGAATTCTTTTGTATTGTTGGAAATGTAGTTTTTATCATCTATAGCATCTTGGTTGTAGATTTCAATTACTGTATTCAAAAAATCTTCTGCTTTATCTGCTACAGCATCATTGATTGTTAATTCAACTACACTCGAATTCTTGTTAAGAGGTTCTACCTTGATTCTACCTTTGTAGGATTGAACAACATCGGCCAAGTTTCTCACCTGAACAATAACCTTATAATTATTTTTGGCTAATTTTTTTGTTAAGGCTTTTTGAGTTATTACCATTTTAGCATTATCCATATTTATGATACTGCCATATTTAAATACCCCCAATGATTTGCCATTGGGCTTTAATAACTCAAAAGTTGTGGGTGATTTTAAAATTACAAAAAAACTATTGGGTCTTTTATAAAATAGTTCGTTAGTATCGAAAAAGGAAACTTCTATAGGATTGTCTTTATATAACTCAATATCTTTAACACGACCTTCTGTGAAAAACTGAACGTTAAAGTTGAGCTTTTTTGCGGCTTTTTCAATAATATTTCTAGACTTTATGATTTCAATTTCGTTATCAACATTATTTTTGATACCGGTCATTAAACCTAAATCGGCAAAAGCTGTCATCTCAGATTGCATACCGCCTTTCCTTTCATCTCTGACCATTATTGTAGCGGCAGCACTATATTGGGGAACTGTGTATCTTAAATACAAAAAAGCACAAATAAAAGCTATAACAACTGACACTAAAAACCATCTCCAATAGATAAAATACTTATCAAATTGTTCTCGGATATCAATACTTTCATCCATTCCCTTTTCTCTAAAAGAAGTGTGTTCTTGCATCTTAATGCTTTTATTTTGTGATTATTAGTAAAATGGTAGTTAGCAGTGAAATTGCAGAGATTGTAACATTTAAGTTTGGTCCAACCACAGAGGAATTCACTCTTGTTTTGTTGGGTTCCACAACAACAACATCATTTTGAACCATATAATAGAAAGGAGAATTAATAAAATCTGCCTTTGTGATATCCACACGGTTATATTCCTTTTTACCATCTGTCTCTCTTATGACTAAAATGTTACTTCGGTTACCATAAATAGTTAAATCTCCAGATTGACTTAAAGCTTCCAATAGTGTAATCCTTTCACTGTCTATTTTAAATGTCCCAGGTCTGTTAACTTCTCCGAGTACTGAAAACTTATAATTCAAAATTCTGAGATTTACAGATGGGTTAGTAATATACTCTTTGATTTTTTCTTCGAGCATACTAACCGCTTGGGATCGAGTTAATCCTGCTAACTTTACTTTCCCTATTACAGGAAAAACAATATTGCCTTCAACATCAATAAGATACGTTTTAATACCATCCTGATTTTGGTTGATTTGATAATTTCCTTGTATTTGAGGTAAATTAAAAGGCACTGTAAGTTCTGGCTGATCGGCTGCAACAATTATGCTTAATAAATCATCTTTTTGCAGTTTAGGCTCATAGCTTAAACTACTGCTGTTGTTATTAATTTGATCAATATTCTGAAGGTATATAACATTTTTTTTAGAAGCACAAGAAACCAAAAAAAATGACACAAAAGCAAAAATCAAATACTTCAAACAAAAAGTCTTCATAGGGATTATTTAGAGTACTAAGTTAATAAAATTAGGAAACAAATTAGAGTTTTATAATGATTTAGAATCTAATGTTTCAAAAACCGAGTTCATGCTCTTGAATTCAGGCACAATTTTTTTCATTAAAACAACCATTTCATTGTTGCCTGCGCTTTTGGCTGTCTCAGAAAGTTGAAGAACCAATTCGCTTATTTCTTCATAATTGTCAAAATTATCCTGACCAATCATGATTTTTTCATTGTGCGTTGGTAGTGTCTTTGAAGTATCATTGAGAAGTTCTTCGTATAATTTTTCTCCTGGTCTGAGTCCGATTATTTTAATCTTAATCTCATTGTCGGGTGTAAAACCTGCCAGTCGAATCATCTTTTTAGCTAAATCGATAATCTTGACCGGTTTACCCATGTCGAAAATAAAAATTTCTCCTCCGTTACCCATAGCACCGGCTTCCAATACCAATTGACAAGCTTCTGGGATTGTCATAAAATAACGAATAATTTCAGGATGGGTAATTGTTATTGGGCCGCCTTCTTGAATTTGCTTGGTAAACAAGGGCACAATGGAACCGTTAGAGCCTAATACATTTCCGAATCTGGTTGTGATGTATTTGGTACTGTTTCTTTTCGATTGTGATAGATGACAATTGAGTGATTGAACATATTTTTCGGCTATTCGCTTACTTGCTCCCATAACACTACTCGGATTAACCGCTTTATCCGTGGAAATCAAAACAAATTTATCGACCTTAAATTGTTGCGATAAGTCGGCTAAATTTTTTGTCCCGATAACATTGGTGTATATAGCCTGCCCCGGATTTTCTTCCATTAAAGGAACATGTTTGTAAGCCGCAGCATGGTATACAAAATCGGGTTTGTACTTTTCAAAAACACCGGTCATTAGATCAAAATCTCTGACATCGGCTATAATGGTTCTGATTTTAACCTTACCTTCAAACTCGGAAATTTCCAGTTTAAGATTGTGTAAAGGTGATTCTGCCTGATCTAAAATAACAATTTTATAAGGATTAAATGGAATAATCTGTCTTACAATCTCACTTCCGATAGACCCTGCACCTCCGGTGATGAGAACCGTTTTACCATTAATCTGGGATGAAATGGCATTGTTATCTAAAACAATCGGTTTACGCTCTAACAGGTCTTCAATGGCAAAATTCTTCAACTGATTAGAAATTTGTTTCTGGTCTTCCCAATCCGTAATCAAAGGCACCGTAAAAACTTTAAAGTTATACTCTAAACATTCTTCTACTAGGGCCACGGTTTCTTCTTTAGATAAACTTTTCTCAGCGATAATCAAGGCTTCTGCTCTCATAGTGCGCAAAACAACATGGATGCTTTTGGATTGATTGATGATGGGTAAATCCAAAATACTTTTTGAAGTTTTGACTTGCTTGAACTTATCAATAAAAGCTACCAGTTTGAATCGGGCCGGTTTTTCAGTTTTCAAAGCATTGGCCACTGAAATAGCATTGGCATCGGCTCCATAAATCACAGCTTTTATCAATTGCTTTTGGTCGTCAGCTTGCAAGTATTTCTCGAAAAAATTCTTGACCAAGATTCTGAATAAAAACAACAACAAAAATGAAATCACATAAGTGATAAACAAGCCTGTAGAAAGAAATATCTTCGATTTAAAAAAGGCAAACGAAATAAGGTTCACCGAGAGTAATGAGATGTATGACGAAGAGGTTGCAACCAACAATTTCACACCATCAATAAAAGTAGAATGCCTAATGATTCCGGCATAGGTGCGATACACCATAAAAAACATTGCATTGACAAAAAGGATTAATCCAGCTTGCACTACTTCAGTAAATATACCTGTAAACTTTACCGACAAACTATGAATGATAATTTGCGTAATGCCGCAAGAAACACCAACTATGAATACATCAATGGCAAAGATAATCCAACGCGGAAGGTATCCTATGTTTTGGAATTTCTTGTTAAAGATACTATTCTTTAATTCTTTAAATATTTTATCACTCATTTCTGTATAGCATGAACCCTCAAAATTAAGATTATTTTAACAAATTCAGGGCTGTAAATTTAAAAAAATCTATTAAAAACTTCTTTTAATCGGTTTTTATCTTCGACTGTTAAGTTGGAACCGGAAGGTAAACAAAGTCCGTTTTCAAACAATGTTTCACATACTTTTCCCCCGTAATACGGATACTTTTCAAACACCGGTTGCAAATGCATCGGTTTCCACAACGGTCTGGATTCAATATTTTCTTTCTCCAAGGCCAAACGCAAATCTTCTCTGGTCTTTCCTGTTTTATCAGAATTTATGGTAATACAACTCAACCAATGATTGGAAAAATAATCTGAATTAGGCTCTTGAAACACCGTTACTCCTTCAATATCTTTAAAAATATCATGGTAAAAAACATTCATTTGTCGGCGCAACTCAATGTGCTTTTTCAGCACCTCCATTTGCCCTCTTCCGATACCCGCTGATATATTACTTAAGCGATAATTGTAGCCTATCTCTGAGTGTTGGTAATGCGGAGCGTTATCTCGGGCTTGAGTAGCTAAAAAAACGGCTTTTTCTTTCACTTCTTTAGAAGTGGCCACTAATGCACCGCCTCCGGAAGTAGTTATGATTTTATTACCGTTAAAGGAGAGCGCAGCAATATCTCCGAAAGTACCACACATTTTGCCTTTGTAATGACTGCCCAAAGCTTCTGCACTATCTTCTAAAATCGGAATATTGTATTTATCGGCTACTGCTCTTATTTCGTTTGCTTTGAATGGCATACCGTATAAATGGACCGGAATGATAGCTTTTGGTGTTTTGCCATTTGCTATTCTGTCTTTAATAGCTTCTTCCAAAGCCACCGGACACATGTTCCAGGTTTCAGGTTCACTGTCAATAAAAACAGGGATTGCCCCTTGGTATAGGATTGGATTGGCTGAAGCCGAAAAAGTA
>JBIIXM010000001.1:0-27474 GCA_044338435.1 Flavobacterium sp.
TACACCAATTTCGTAATTGCCGTTTTCTAAGACTTGAAACGACAAGGCATCATCAAAATCTTTAGCATCTTTCGGATCAATGGTAAAGGTTAAAACCTTACGTATATCTCTTCGTTTAGCAATTTCTTCAGGCGTGATTGAAGTATCTATTTTATTAGCAAAAGCTTCAACTTCTATCGGAAAATCGTATGGTAAACCATATTCGGCTAAAATCGCGTGGATTTCGGTATTGTGTTCGCCCGGTTTTCCCAGTACTTTAATCACTGAACCAAAAGGCGAATCGGCTTTAACCGGCCAATCTTCAAGTTTTACCAATACAACATCACCGTGTTGGGCATCGCCTAATTTGTTTTTAGGAATAAAAATATCCGTGTACATTTTAGCATTGGCAGTAGTCACAAAACCAAAATTCTTCTGTATATCAATTACGCCAACAAATTCTTCTTTATGTCTTTCTATAATTTCTAAAACTTCAGCTTCTGGTTTCCTCGAGCTTCTGCGATCGTACACATAGGCTTTTACTTTGTCGCCATCCAAGGCATGATTCAAATTCACAAACGGAACAAAAACGTCGTGCTCTAATTCATCACAAACAAAATAACCGGCTTTTCTACTGGTCATATCGATAGTACCTTCATAGTATTTTTGACTGGTAGCTTTCACTAAATACTTTCCGGGTTCCGACTCGATGATCAGTTTTTGAGCGGCTAAAATTTTTAAATCTTTTATAATTTCATTCCGACTTTTAGTATCGTCGAGTTCCAGTATCGCTGCTATTTGTTTGTAATTGAAAGGCTTATTGGGATTTTTAGACAGTATTTTAAAAATCTTTTCGGAAAAGGTTTTAGTGCTCTTTCCAAACTTTTTGGGTTTCTTACTCATTGTATCATTTCTAATTAATGTTGAAAATTACAAAATACTTACTAGTTATGAGTATAAGTTATGAGTTTTAATATAAATCTAACATTCACTACCTTTAGCAAAACACATAAAAATGACTGAATTTATAACCATAGCAATTTTCAACTTCGCTCATGAAATCAACGTATTGAGAACGATTTTAGAACACGAAGGTATTCCGCATTTATTTCAAAATGAGAATTTAATTGCTATTGATCCTTTAGCAAGTTTAGCGTACGGCGGTATTCAGTTAAAAGTACATCCTAACGATACCAAAAGAGTGCAACAAATTTTAAACGACTTAAACAATCCTTTAACTGTAGTTTGAAAAATCAAAGTTTTCAACAATAATTAAAAATAATAAAAAAGAATTTTTAAAATTTTAAAATTTATGATGGTTATTATAGGTTGTTAATTTCACGTATAACTTTTAGTCATTTTATTTTTTAAAAAAGTTATACCAATTTATACAGAGAAATTAACAACAATTTTAAATTCTAAAAGCCTTAAAATGAATTAAAATCTAGTTTTTATTAACAGTTGTTAACAATCAAAGAAGTACTTCTTTTTTTAATAAGTTTAGTTGTTGATGATTGTTAAAAACCTACTTTTTTATGCTCATAATTTTTCTATAAAAAGCCAAAACTAAATTTGATTTTCTCAATCCAATTTTGGATTAGAAAAAAAGAAATACAAGGGCGAAAAACTTCTGATTTTCTATCCAAAGTTGTTAACAATTGGTGTTAATTTAAAGTTAACTGATTATCAAGGATTTGCAAAACGCTATTAACATTATATAATTTTAACATTTATATTGAAATATATCTAATGATTTTCAATTAGTTATATAATTATCTTAAAATGGCGTTTTGCTTACTTTTTAAAAATCAATCATTTAGAATTATGTAAGCATCCAATCAATACATTCCGTAAATTTGTGCAACCAATAACACAACATACCTTATGAAAATCTCCATCGGAAACGATCACGCCGGACCGGATTACAAAAAAGCCATAGTGGCTTATTTAACACAAAAAGACTACCAAGTAGTTAACCACGGAACCGACACTTTTGACAGTGTGGATTATCCTGATTTTGGCCATCCTGTGGCAGAAGATGTTGAAACCGGTAAAGCCGATTTCGGTATTGTAATTTGTGGTTCCGGAAATGGGATTAACATGACAGTTAACAAACACCAAGGCATTCGTTCAGCTTTGTGTTGGACTAAAGAAATTGCTGCTTTGGCTCGTCAACATAATGATGCTAATATTATCAGTATTCCGGCGCGTTACACCTCTATTCAACAAGCGGTTGACATGGTTGACACTTTTTTAAACACCGATTTCGAAGGCGGAAGACACGCTAATAGGGTCAATAAAATAGCTTGTCAGTAACCTTTATGTATCCGAAAACCGTAATAGAGTACAATAGTTTTGGTCGGAAAACGGCTTTAGCTACTTTTGTAACCGGCAGTTTGATTGTAGCGCTCTATTACTACACTGCTTTCAGCGGAATGATTTTCGTTAGTTTGTTTTTCATCATTTCTTTTTTTCTCTTGAATACTACAGTTTCGGTTTCTTTAATCAGGCTTTTACTGAAAAACAAAAAAGATAAAAAATCAATATTAACTACACTGTTTTTAATGTCGCTCAACCTTCCTGTAGGTTACGCTTATTTGCAGCTAGGATTTAAAATTTACGCCCACACCATTAATTAAAATGAGCGAAGTACACATTCACAAACATGAAGTAAAAGGGAAAAATTTAGTCATTTCCATCTTGTTAAACTTATTGATAACCATCGCGCAAATTGTGGGCGGAATCATTTCAGGAAGTTTAGCACTCATCTCCGATGCTTTACATAATTTCTCCGATGTACTTTCCTTGGTTTTTAGTTACATCGCTCATAAATTATCTAGGAGAAAAGCGTCTATCAACAACACTTTTGGTTTTAAAAGAGCCGAATTAATTGCCGCTTTTGTCAACGCTTCTACCTTAGTTATTGTGGCTTTAATCCTGATTTACGGTGCGGTAGAACGATTTTTTAATCCGCATCCCATTGAATCCGGTTTAGTGATTTGGTTGGCTTTACTGGGGATTATTGTGAATGGTCTTTCGGTGATTTTTTTACGCAAAGATGCCGAGCACAACCTTAATATGAAATCGGCTTATTTGCATCTGCTTACTGATATGATGGCTTCCGTGGCTGTATTGGTTGGTGGATTGTTGATGCAATTTTACGGTTGGTTTTGGGTAGATAGTTTGATGACTATTATTATTGTGGTTTATTTGATAGTTGTTGGTTTAAAACTGTTAGTCGAATCTACCAAGATGCTCATGTTGTTCACTCCTGATTTTATCGATATTAAAGAATTGGTTCGCGAAGTCCATAAAATTCCAGGTGTTAAAAAGTTACACCACATACACGTTTGGCATCTTAACGACGAAGAATTACACCTCGAAGCGCATTTGGATTGTTCGGAAGATATTCGAATGAGTGAATTTAACGAACTGTTACATGAAGTAGAGCAAGTATTGTTTCACCAATTCAACATCAACCACATCAACATTCAGCCCGAATTTAAAAAGGAAGATCCTAAAGACTTTATAGTGCAGGATTGAATTAGACACTGATCACAAACACCCAAAAGCACACCGTTAAAAAGAATGCCGGAATTGCCGCAATGAGATTCAAGTTTCGTTTCAGACGCAATTTTTTCTGATGAAAAATGTAGCTTTCTATCATTAAAAATAAGGACCAAAAAAATAATCCTGTTAAGATACTGAACAAATAGGCCAGGAAAAATTCCTCATATTCTCTAAAAAACACGATACTTCCAAAACAAAAAATTACTAATAATAGTATCCTTAGAAAAAAATATTTTATCATTGTCCAAATCATTTCTCAAAGATATAAAATGACTACCATACAATTCATTCAAAATCAAGTTTCAGCATCACCAAAAAGTATTGAAGCCACGTTAAAATTACTTTCTGAGGATTGTACCATTCCTTTTATTTCGCGTTATCGAAAAGACCAAACCGGGAATTTAGATGAAACCGTAATCGAGCAAATTGCCAAATTATCCAAGCAGTTTGACGATATCAACAAACGCAAAGAAAGTATCCTAAAATCAATTGAAGAGCAAGGTCAATTGACTTCGGATTTAAAAGCTAAGATTGAAAACAGCTTCGATTTACAGGAAATAGAAGATTGGTATTTGCCGTATAAAAAGAAGAAAAAAACCCGTGCCGATGTTGCGCGTGAAAACGGATTGGAACCATTGGCTAAAATCATCATGGCGCAAAATTCGGATGATATTGAGTTCATCGCTTCTAAATATTTGAACGCCAAAGTACCTAACGAAGACGAAGCGTTACAAGGTGCGCGTGACATTGTAGCGGAATGGATCAATGAAAACAGCTACATCAGAAAGAACCTCCGTCGCATGTTCCAAAGAAAAGCAGTAGTCGAAACCAAAGTGGTCAAAACCAAAAAAGACGACGAAGCGGCCCAAAAATTTGCCCAATATTTCGATTGGGCAGAACCGATTGCTAAAGCGCCCTCACATCGTTTATTAGCCATGTTGCGTGCCGAAGCTGAAGGTTTTGTCAAACTTAACGTAGGTTTAGACGCCAACGAAGAAGCCATCGAATTCATCGAAAATAACACTATAAAAAATAATAGAGAAACTGCAGATCAACTTCGTTTGGCCATCAAAGACAGTTTTAAACGGTTACTGGAACCAGCCATTTCCAATGAAACGTTACAAGAAGCCAAAGCCAAAGCCGACAGCAAAGCGATAGAAGTGTTTGCCGGCAATTTAGGCCAACTGTTACTCGCTCCGCCATTAGGCGAAAAGCGAATTTTAGCCATCGATCCGGGTTACCGAAGTGGTTGTAAAGTGGTTTGTTTGGACGAAAAAGGCGACTTGCTCTACAACGAAACCATCTATCCGCATCAGCCGCAAAATGAAACGGCTATGGCGATGAAAAAAATCAAATCGATGGTCAACGCGTATAACATTGAAGCCATTTCTATCGGGAACGGAACCGCCAGTCGCGAAACCGAATTCTTTATCAAAAAAATTGCTTTTGATAAGCCGGTTCAGGTTTTTGTGGTTTCCGAAGCCGGCGCGTCGGTATATTCCGCAAGTAAAATCGCCCGAGAAGAATTCCCGAATTTCGACGTTACCGTGCGTGGTTCGGTATCTATCGGAAGACGTCTTTCTGATCCGCTGGCCGAATTGGTCAAAATAGATCCTAAATCGATAGGCGTAGGCCAATACCAACACGACGTAGATCAAACCAAACTCAAAGAGGAACTCGACACGGTAGTGGTACGCTGCGTGAACTCGGTTGGCATCAACATCAATACTGCCAGTAAATCGCTCCTAAGTTATGTGTCGGGAATTGGCGAAAAAATGGCTGAAAATATAGTGGCGTTCCGCTCTGAAAACGGTCCGTTCGAAGACCGAAAACAACTTAAAAAAGTACCGCGTTTAGGCGATAAAGCGTTCCAACAAGCCGCGGCTTTCATCCGAATTAAAGACGGCAAAAATCCGCTGGACAATTCGGCCGTACATCCGGAAGCTTATCCGATAGTAGAAAAAATGGCGAAGGATATAGGTTTGAAAACTACCGAGTTAATTGGTAATAAAGAGAAAATCACTTTAATCAAACCCGAAAATTATATTACCAACGACATCGGAATTTTAGCCGTCAAAGACATTTTAAAAGAGTTGGAAAAACCCGGACTCGACCCGAGAAAAGCCGCTAAAATTTTCGAATTTGATCCGAATGTTAAAACCATCAAAGACATTCGTTCGGGTATGATTTTACCGGGTATAGTGAACAACATTACCGCCTTTGGATGTTTTGTCGATATCGGTATCAAAGAAAGCGGTTTGGTACACATTTCTCAGCTCAAAGAAGGTTTTGTGTCTGATGTAAATGAGGTGGTCAAGTTGCACCAACACTTACAAGTTAAGGTATTTGAGGTAGACGAAGACCGAAAACGCATTCAACTGACCATGATTTTTTAAGTATAAAAAAATCCCAAATACCGATTTAAAAGTATTTGGGATTTTATTTTTCTTCTCAATAAAAAGCGGAAGTACTATTTAGATTCTTCCTCTTTAGCCGGAGTAGTTGGCGCCACAGTATCGTCTTTGGCCGCTTTCTTAAATTCTTTTACACCGCTTCCCAAACCTTTCATCAATTCTGGAATCTTTTTACCGCCAAAAAGCAATAAAACTACCGCCAAAATTAACATCATTTGAGGAAACTCGATAGTGCCTAAAAATATGGTTAAAAAGTTCATATAGTTGTTGTTAAATTATTCTTTAGTATCTTCTTCTTTCTTAGTTTCAGCAGTGTCGTCTTTAGCGGCTTTTTTAAATTCTTTTACACCACTACCTAAACCTTTCATCAATTCCGGAATCTTTTTACCGCCAAAAAGCAATAAAACAATCGCAAGAATCAACAAGATTTGAGGCATCCCGATTTCACCTAAAAATATCATTAAAAAGTTCATGATTTCTCTGATTAGATTATAATAATGGGCAAAGGTAGAAAATAAATCAATAGCTGCGTTTATTTGACTCGAAAGAACCGCAAACTTTATGAAATCTTAAGCAGATATAATTCCTATATTTGTGGTATAAACCATTCCCATGTCTGAGAAAAGGCTCAAACGCAAAATCATCAAAAAGAAATTGTTCACGAAAAACCGCTTGGTGATTCTGAATGAAGATACTTTTGAAGAGGTTTTTTCTTTGCGATTGACGTTGATGAATGTATTTGTGGTAGCTACCATTGGTGCGCTGTTGATTATTTTTGTCACTACGTACATCATCGCTTTTACCCCTTTGCGAGAATATATTCCTGGCTATGCGTCAACGAAACTTAAAAAAGATGCGACCGAATTGGCCCTCAAATCCGATTCTTTGTCGAAAGCTTTGCAAAAAAACGAAGCTTATATTGCTTCCATTAAAAAGATTTTAACCGGTGATTTGGATTACGCTAAATTCAGTAAAGATTCCATTACCGCAACCAATATTGAAACCATTTCGGAAGAAGACTTGCAACCGACTAAAGCCGATTTATTGCTTCGTGAGCAAGTGGCTCGTGAAGACAAATACAACTTGTTCGAAAAGGCCAAACCCAAAGCAGGCGTAGTGCTTTTTCCGCCGGCCAAAGGCATGATTACCGAAAAGTTCAATCCGAAAGAAAAGCATTATGCCGTTGATGTCGCATTGGCTAAAAATACCCCAATAAAATCCGTTTTAAGCGGCACCGTAATTTTTGCCGATTGGACACCAACCAACGGAAACGTAATCATTGTTCGACACAATAACGGATTTATTTCGGCTTACAAACACGCAGCATCGTTGACCAAAGACCAAGGTGAAACGGTAAAATCAGGCGAAGTAATTGCTTTAGCCGGTTCAACCGGACAAGAATCTACCGGCGTGCATTTGCATTTCGAATTGTGGAAAGACGGTTATCCTATTGATCCAACTATTTTTATAGCCTTCGAATAATATGGAAGATTTTTTAATTGTTGTAGTCGAAAAACTTTTCTTCATGCCTTTTTTAATGGGCCTTGTTTTTGTGATTACAGCACTCATTTCACTCCGATTTCCGCCCAAAAAAATCAATAATTTGTACGGCTACAGAACCGGAAAATCAATGAAAAATCAACAGGTTTGGGATTTCTCTCAAAAATATTCTTCGGTTAAAATGCTGCAAATTGGCTTTTCCCTTTTGGTGGTTTCGTTTTTGGGACTGGTTTTTCACCTGTATGAAAAACAGCAAGTTATATTCGGAGTAGCACTCTCGGCATTGGTTTGTATTTATTTATTTTGGAGTACCGAAAGAGCGATTAAAAAGAATTTTCCAAACGAATAATTATGTCCATCAAATCCATCGCTGCGAAATTATTTGCGCAATACATTCATAATAAAGTCCAAACTTGGGCGACTAAACCGTTAGAAACCCAGGAAAAGGTTTTCCGTGATTTAATTGAACAAGCCCAACACACACAGTTTGGGAAAGACCACGATTTTGCCAACATCAAAACGTTTCAGGATTTTGCCGCCAAAGTCCCAATTCGAGATTACGAACAACTTCGCTCGTATGTAGACCGCGTTGTCAAAGGCGAAGAAAATATACTTTGGAAAGGCAAACCCATTTATTTTGCCAAAACCTCAGGAACAACTTCGGGCGCGAAATACATTCCGCTCACCAAAGAGTCGATGCCGTATCATATCGAAGCCGCTCGAAATGCTATTTTGAGTTACATACACGAAACCGGTAAAGCCGATTTTGTGAACGGCAAAATGATTTTTCTCCAAGGCAGCCCGATTTTAGAAGAAAAAAATGGGATTAAACTCGGTCGACTTTCAGGCATAGTGGCGCATTTTGTGCCGAAATACCTCCAAAAAAACCGCATGCCTAGTTGGGAAACCAACTGTATCGAAGATTGGGAAACCAAGGTTAACGCCATAGTCGAAGAAACCTTTCACGAAAACATGACCGTGATTTCCGGGATTCCGTCTTGGGTGCAAATGTATTTCGAAAAACTGCAGCAAAAAGGAAATAAATCTGTAGGTGAGATTTTTAAAAATTTCAATTTGTTCATTTACGGCGGCGTGAATTACGAACCGTACCGCGCCAAATTCGAGAATTTAATCGGAAGGAAAGTCGATGCTATCGAGCTCTTTCCGGCTTCCGAAGGCTTCTTCGCTTACCAAGATTCCCAAAAAGAAAAAGGAATGTTGTTATTGCTCAATTCTGGTATTTTTTACGAATTTGTCAAAGCCGAAGAATTTTTCACCGAAAACCCGCGACGCTACACCATAGGCGAAGTCGAACTTGGCGTGAACTATGTTTTGTTGCTTTCCACCAATGCCGGACTTTGGGCTTATAACATTGGCGACACCGTGCAATTCACCAGTTTAAATCCTTATCGCGTTATCGTTTCAGGTCGCATCAAGCATTATATTTCAGCTTTTGGAGAACACGTTATCGGCAAGGAAGTCGAATCTGCTTTAAAAGAAGCTATGGAAGATACCGATGTCCGCGTGAACGAATTTACCGTCGCGCCGCAAATTACCCCTAACCAAGGATTGCCGTACCACGAATGGTTCATCGAATTTGAAAACTCACCGGAAAACCTGGAAGACTTTGCGCTTAAAATTGATCAAGCCATGCGCAAACAAAACACCTATTACGACGATTTGATTGTAGGTAATGTGTTGAGAACTGTCGTGATTACCAAAGTGGCCAAAAACGGTTTCCAAGAGTACATGAAATCCATCGGGAAACTAGGCGGTCAAAACAAACTGCCGCGCTTGGCCAACGACCGCAAGATAGCCGACTTTTTTGTTAAGTAGGAGCGAACCGCTTGGGCTATTGCTAAAACTTATTCCTGCTGCCAAAACTCGCTGTAACGATGTTACGAGCTCAAACAATTTTGGCATCAGGGCTAAAAAACAAACTAAAGGCATGAAAAGAATCGGCTTACTTACTTTCTTAATTTTTAATATGAACTTGGTTATTGGCCAAGTAATCCGAGGCGAAGCCGAACGGAACGTAGTTAAAGGCGTTGTTGTAGACGAAAACAATAAACCAATTCCGTATGTGAATATTTGGTTCGCTAACGGTAATTTGGCGGATACTACTGAAGAGGACGGCACATTCATTATTTCGGATTTAAAAGAAAATCAGGTATTGTTTTTCAGTGCCATGGGATTTGAAAAGAAAACAGTTAAAGTGGCAGATGTAGCCCGAGTAATAATGAAGCAATCCGCAATTGAGTTGAAGGAAGTTCAACTTGAAAATCCAAGAGCCAATCTCAGCAACCAAATTGATGAGTTTGAAAGAAAAAAAGTTCATTTATATTATGGTTTAGGGCTTACACAATGGTCTTTAGCTAAACAATTTACATATAACGACACTATTCAAAAAACACCTTATTTAGCCTCTATTTTGGTTAAAACCCAATCTCCCGGAGGCGCTTCAAAAGTTAAAGTCAGAATAACATCCGTTGGTCCAGATGGCAATCCCGGGGAAGATTTGATTAATGAAGATTTGATTTTTAAGGTTAAAAAAGGCGATCGAATTTCAGAGTTTGACATGTCTCAATACAAATTAAAAATAGAGGAATCAGGTATTTTTGTAGTAATTGAATATTTAATGTTGGATGAAAACCAATACATTATATACGATAAATATAAAAAACCCTATCCGCACTCGAGACCATCAATCGGAACTATTCCTTCTGAAGAAATAACTTTTTGGTGCTACAATAAAAAATGGCGCAAAATGGACAAGCGTAATCCTTATAATTACCCGGATGAAGAACATTATTTTAATAAATACATCGAATTAGCTATGAGTTTAAAATTGACCAACTAATGAAAGCAATCTTATTTTTTATATTATTTTCAATTTCACTTTCCGCCCAAATCACCAAAGGTGTAGTCAAAGACAGCCTTACCGGCCAACCGATTCCGTATGCGAATATTTGGGTAGAGAACGAAAATGTGGCGACAACCTCAGAGGAAGATGGGACTTTTTCCATAACGGTGGCCAATACTAAAAACTTAATTTTTTCGGCTTTGGGTTACGAAATAAGAACATTAAAAGCCACTCAAGTCAACCAAGTATTCCTGAATCCGAAAGCCTTTGATTTGGATGAGGTAGTCATTTCCAACAGCATCGGCACCAAACAAAATATCATCGGGTTAACCGAAAATACCGTGGCCCAAGCTTTTGATAACGGCCCGAGAATCGACGTGAAATATTTCCCTTATTCCTCGGAATACAAAAAAACACCTTACCTCAAAAGAGTTACCGTTTATACTGACAGTAGAATAGAAGATGCTACTGTAAAACTTCATTTTTACAAAGTCGACACCAATGGTTATCCGGGTTATGAATTATTGCAGAAAGAACTTATAGTAAAGGTTAAAAACGGGACTAAAATCAACAAAATAGACTTGAGCGACTTTGGGTTGGTAATGCCTAAAAGCGGTCTCTTTGTAGGTTTTGAAAAACTCATGATTGAGAAAAACAAAAAAGAAAAAACCGTGATTAATCCGGTCACTAAGGAAGCCCAAATACAAAGAACTTATTATCCGTTGATGTTGTACAATTATGTAGAAAGGGATTTTTTATTCACCTTTTCGGGTGGTAAATGGAGCAAACAAACCGATGTCGATTCGGGAAAAGTTAAGGTTTATGAACCGGCCATCCATTTAACGCTGACCAATTAAAGACAAAAACCCTATATTTGCAGGTTAGAAAAAAATATTTAATGAAAGAAATTAAAAACATTTCGCGCTCCAGAGCGCAAGAGTCCTCGGCAGCTATCGAGCGACTGTACATTACCATGAGACATTTATTTAACAGAGGTTTTTACAAACCGATGGGTGTTTCTGGAGACACATTACGAGAAGCTTTATTAGCACTTCGCCCCGAAATTTACGGCAGTATAGCCGAAGAAAAAGTAGAATTGAACGGTTTACTTTATGTGATTGAAAGACTTCCGATAGGAATTGAAGAATGTCGTTACATCAACTTGACTTCCGACGAAGGCTATTCTAAATCGCACTTCAAACCGATTATTCCGCCTAAGAGAAGAAGAAACTGCTACCGCATCGACGATGAGCAAATGAATGTTGAAATTACCCGCGGACGCTCTGATATTTATGATATTTTAACGCATTTGACTTTCATTTTCATCGAATCTCACAAAATCAAAGATCGAGTGTTGATTGATGATGAAGGCCGAATTTCACGCGATTGGCAAAAATTGGAGCAAGCGGCTTTACAAACCAAAAAGTTAAATCAGGTTGATAAAGAAAAGGCCATTTCGCATGCTGCTAATGTGTTGGGTAGAACCTTTGCCGAGGTGTTAGACATATACGATGCCTTTGGCAGTGCCGAAAAACCCGACCGTTTTTTACACGTAATTTATTGGTTAGGTAAATTAGCCATCGAAGAAGTGGTAGATAACAACAAAAGAACCATTACGTTTAGTCCGATTTTAAGAGAGCGTTTGGGTCATCACATTCACGGTGAAATTTGGGCCAATAATATCAAAGAAGTTTTAAACCAAAACAATTTAATCGACCGTCCTATACACATTATCAGTGCCAATATGCACTCGGTGATGAACTCCATCTTTGCCCAAGGTGTTTTAGGGGCTAAATACAAAGGCAAATCGGAATACCAAATTTATGAGGATTTGAGTGCTTCGGGCAATAAAGACTTGAGAAGTAAAGTAGAGGATTTGGCTTTGAAACAAGGGATGATTTCTTTACCGGACAGTTCTGGAACCAATATAGATGTACAAATTTTTGATACTGATAAAGTCGATTGGTCTAAATCGGGTTTCCCCAAAGCCAAAGGCGGCAAAGAAAAACCGGTTATTATTGTAATGGACTATGCTTTTGGTGAGCAAGCTTACGAAACCATAGACGAGTTGTTGAAGCCTTATAAAAAAGGGAAAAACCATATTTTCTTAAATGTAGAATCGGTTTCAATCATGGGGAAAGCCGGAATTTTACAAGGAGGAAAAGGCGACATCATGATTCCGAATGCACACATCAACGAAGGTACTGCGGATAATTATCCGTTTGAAAATGAGTTGACTGCTCAAATGTTTGAAGGTAACGATATTCCCGTTTTTGCCGGTCCGATGGTAACTGTATTAGGAACTTCATTGCAAAATAAAGACTTACTGAAGTTTTTCCATGAGTCTACTTGGGGCGCTATCGGTTTGGAAATGGAAGGCGCTTATTACCAAAAAGCGATACAATCCGCCTCTAAAATCCGCAAAAGCATTAATCCCAATGTAAAAGTGCGTTATGCTTATTACGCTTCGGATAACCCTTTAGAAACCGGTAGTACTTTGGCTTCCGGCGGATTAGGAACAACTGGAGTAAAACCAACGTATCTGATTACCATCAAAATATTGGAACAAATTTTTAACGTAAAATAAATTTATATGAGTGCCACACCTCAAAATCCGGATGATCAAGAGCTTGATTTATCGCAAATTTCCCGAAAAATAGGCCATTTTTTTGAAGGCATATCCAACCGAATTTTCAAGTGGATTTTATTCTTTAAAAGAAATATTGTTTGGGTAGGAACATTATTCGTTATTGGTGCCGGACTTGGGTTTTATTTCGATAAAAACACCAAAATTTACGATAACCAAATTATTGTCAGTCCTAACTTTGGATCAACCGATGATATGTATGCCAAGATAGAGTTGATTAATGCTAAGATTGGTGAAAGCGATACTATTTTCCTTAAAAATGTGGTTGGCATAAAAGAACCTAAAAAATTGAGAGGAATAGAAGTAAGTCCAATTACAGACGTGTACAAGTTTGTTGAAAATAAGGCTCAGAATTTTGAGTTAATCAAATTGATGGCAGAAGATGGCGATATAGAGAAAGTTATCGAAGAATCCATTACCAGTAAAAATTATCCTTTCCATCTAATTGAGTTTTCAACGGTTAATTTAACCTCAAACGAAGCCACTGTGAAACCTATTTTAGACTACTTGAACAGCTCTGATTATTACAAAAAGATACAGAATGAGTTTGTGAATAATGTTAAAGTAAAAATGGTTGAAAACGATTCGGTTATCGGACAAATCAACGGTTTTCTAAACACATTTAACAGTACTGTCAGCGGCTCACAAAAAAGCGATAAGTTGGTCTATTACAACGAGAATTCGCAATTAGATGCGGTCATAAAAACGAAAGACAATTTAGTGAATGAGCAAGGTAGCCATCGTTTAGAGTTGGTTAGTTTAGACAAAATTGTAAAAGACAAAAGTGTTACCCTAAATGTAAAAAACAACAAAAAAATGAATGGTAAAATGAAAATTATTTTACCGTTTTTATTCCTTTTTCTTTTTGTTTCGGTGAATTATTTTAAGTCCTATTACCAAAAACAGTTGGCTAAATTCAACGCATAAGCTATGAAGGGAATTATTTTAGCCGGTGGTTCCGGGACTCGACTGCATCCGCTTACCTTGGCTGTGAGCAAACAGCTGATGCCGATATACGACAAACCGATGATTTATTATCCGTTATCCACTTTAATGTGGTCGGGCATCAGAGAAATTTTAATTATATCCACACCACACGATTTGCCTTTGTTTCGACAACTGTTAGGAGACGGAAGCAGTTTAGGTTGTCGTTTTGAATACGCCGTACAAGAAAACCCTAACGGTTTAGCCGAGGCATTTATTATTGGTCGGGACTTTATCGGACAAGATAAAGTAGCTCTAGTGTTGGGCGATAATATTTTTTACGGTACCGGATTATCGGATCTGCTTTTGGCGAATAATGATCCGGAAGGCGGTATTATTTATGCCTACCACGTGCAAGATCCCGAGCGTTACGGCGTAGTTGATTTTGATGAAAACGGCAAGGTACTTTCTATTGAGGAAAAGCCCGAAAACCCTAAATCCAATTTTGCTGTTCCGGGAATTTATTTTTATGATAATGCAGTAGTTGATATTGCGGCGAACATCAAACCAAGTCACCGCGGCGAATTGGAAATCACCGATGTTAATAAAGAATATTTGCGAAGAGGAAAATTAAAAGTCAGCATACTCGACCGAGGCACCGCTTGGTTAGACACCGGAACTTTTAACTCTTTGATGCAGGCCGGTCAGTTTGTTCAAGTAATTGAAGAACGTCAAGGCTTAAAAATCGGAGCCATTGAAGAAGCCGCCTATAAAATGGGCTTTATCGATGCGGATCAACTGAAAAAACTAGCCCAGCCACTTTTGAAAAGCGGTTATGGTACTCACTTGTTAAGTTTGATTTAATGAAATTCATTCCAACAAAACTCGAAGGTTGTTTTATACTCGAACCTACTGTCATTTTAGACGAGCGAGGGTATTTTATGGAGAGTTTTAACGAGCAAACTTTTCAAAAGGGAATCGGGCAATCTGTTCACTTTGTACAAGACAACCAATCGTATTCTTCCAAAGGCGTTTTACGCGGGTTGCATTACCAATGTGGTGAACACGCTCAAGCCAAATTGGTTAGGGTATTACAAGGAGAAGTATTGGACGTGGCGGTTGATATCAGACCTGATTCTCCCTCTTTCGGACAATATGAATCAGTAGTATTATCAGGAGAAAACCAACGCCAATTTTTTGTGCCTCGTGGCTTTGCACATGGCTTCTTAGTTTTAAGCAACACGGCAACATTCTTTTACAAATGCGATAATTTTTACCACAAAGAAAGCGAAGGTGGAGTGTTGTTCACTGATCCGAAAATCGGAATTGATTGGGGATTTCCATTACGAGAAATGATTGTTTCTGAAAAAGATAAATTCCAACCTTTGCTGGAAAATGCTAAAAAAGTATGGTAGTATTGGTTACAGGCAGTTCTGGACAATTAGGCCAAAGTTTACAATACTTAGCGCCTAACTACCAAGAAATTCAATTTGTTTTTTGTACTTCAGCCGATCTAAACATTACCAATATTGCGCAGTGCCATGCGGTTTTTAAACAATACCAACCTGATTATTGTATAAATGCTGCTGCTTACACCGCTGTAGATAAAGCAGAATCAGAACCGGAAAAAGCTCATATCATTAATGTAATAGGTGCTAAAAATATAGCTGAGGTTTGCAAAGCCTACAATACGGTTTTACTACACATTTCAACCGATTTTGTTTTCAACGGCACAAAAAAATCGCCTTATACAGAAGAAGACATTCCCAATCCTACGGGCGTTTACGGTAAAACCAAGTGGGAAGGAGAAATAGCAGTTCAGCAAACTTGGGAGAAGCATTTCATCGTGAGAACCTCTTGGGTTTATTCGCAATTCGGCCATAACTTTATGAAAACGATGTTGCGTTTGGCTTCGGAAAGAGATACCATTTCAGTGGTTAACGACCAAATAGGAACACCAACGAATGCTGTAGATTTGGCAGATGCTTTAGTTCAAATTATTTTAACCGATAACCAACAACCCAAAGCTCACTATTTCGGCATTTACAATTTTAGTAACGAAGGACAATGTTCGTGGTATGATTTTGCTAAAAAGATATTTGAAATCAACAAGACACAAATTGAGCTAAAGGCCATTCCTACCTCAAGTTTTCCAACACCGGCTCAAAGACCTGCCTATAGTGTGTTGGATAAATCTAAGATTAAAAACACTTTCGGATTATCCATTAAAAACTGGGACGCTTGTTTGTAGTAATTATGCGGTAACTTTTTTTGACTCAGGTTCTGTTACAAGGGTTTGGTTTTCAGTATATCTGATGAAACAAATCAGTAGCAAATTGAAGTACAATATCCCATAATGTCTGTACAGATAATCTTCTATAAACCAAATCACCATTACATTGATTAGGAAAACTTTGAATAAGAAATTGTTGGATCTCCAAGCGATTTGCAAAATGGTAAAAAGATAAAACAAAAAGACAGCCAAGCAAAAAATCCCACCTGACACCAAGATGTAAAAGAAATAATTGTGTGTCATGTAGTTGTGACCATCATAAAAGCTGGAATCGTAATTATCTTTATAACAAGTGTTTAATTCATCTTGTAGATTCTCGAAGCCCACGCCAAACCAAAAATTTTCCTTAGAAATTGCCACCGAGCAGTCAAAAATAGCTCTTCGAATGTTGGTTGAATCATAGGCCACATTTTGGGGTTTTACATCGTAACTGTGATACAGTTCTACAAATCGGTGTTTAATGCCCGGTGTGAGCAGGGATATAACAACGGTTAAACCTAAAATACCGCCCGACAACAGCAGCATTTGTTTGAGTTTGAGTTTGCTTCTGAAAAACACCATTAATGTTAAAGTTAATATGAGCAAGACAATGTTGAGTCGGGTTAAAAGCATAATCGAAATCAGCATAAACGCTACTACAAACAAAAATTGACTGTATTTTTTTTGTTGCAAAACCAAATCAAAGGAATGCGCTGTACAAAAAACCAACAAAGTTGTGTAATAAGTAGGATGAATTTTAAACAGCGTAAAGTCGAAATACACATAGTTTCTGAAGCTCGAAACGTTTTGGAACACTATAAAAAACTCGCTGACGGAGTAATTCATAAAGAAACTCACCACATAAATGATTCCTATAGCCAAACAAGTATACTTTAAAACCTTGATGTATAAGTCAAACTTTTGTTTAGTAAAATGTTCTTTTGGGATAAAGAAGAAAAAAAGCGGCAGTATCAAAAAAAACAGTGCATGCTGAATGTGAGTGGCGCTTTCACTCCAATGGTTGCTGAATAAAGATCGAAAAGTAACCAACCAAAACGGAATCGTAAGCAAGAGCGTTGTTCTTTTGGGCCAAGTAAAATCTTTAGCGGCAATTTTATATACAATAGCATTTAAGCAAATCAGGATGACAATTATACTCGACCAGTTTTCCTTTAGGATTGGGAAAACAAAGAGTAAAGTAAGCAAAAAAGGAAATAACTGAAACGATATTTTTTTCATACAAGGGTATATAAGCAACACTATTTTACAAACATTGGTAACTTACAATCTAACTAAAAAAAGGATTGTATTTTAGGACATTAAGTCACTAGAGTGAGCAGGTATTTTTACAGTCACAAATATATCATTTAATAGAAAATATAATATATTTGCATACCTAAAAAACGAGAAAATGAAAAGACTAATTGTATTATTTTTAACCGGTGCTTTTTTAGTATCCTGCGGTAAAGACAAGAAAAACGATGTTGAAAACAGCGAAGAGGCGGTGGCCTTGAAAGATAATTTCAGTGTTGTTTTAGAATCCGTTTATGAAAAAGACGACAGTTTATCGGTAGTATATAAAAAAGGCGGATATTGGGATTACGACCATCCGGTTCCTTTTAAAGTAATGGGTCAACCTAATCCACAAAAGCTTACCATTTTAATACCGGAAGGCGACAAACTTGAAAACGTTCAAATTACGTTAAGCACCAACAAAGAACAAAAAACAATGGCTTTAAAAAGCGTAGCTATTTTTAACAACCAGAAAGAAGTTTTTAATGGCGCCAATATGTCTTACATCAAATACTTTGATTCGAATTCAGGTTTGATTTGGGATGAGAAAAACATGAGAAACAATTTAAATTTCGACGGACAATATCCTCCGGGAATTGCCGGAAATCAAAATTTAGAGGCGGCTTTAGCCCGATAAACAAAAAGAGGTTGATATTCAACCTCTTTTTTATTTTATACTATTGTAAAAGTCATCCCAAAGATGGCCTTTTCGTTCCCAAGAGTACTGGTTCAGCACATAGTTAGAGAGTTGTATTCCTCGGTCTATTCTTTCTGCTGTACTCCAGCGGCAGGCTTCGTCCAAAGCGGTTATTAATTCAGGAACATTCGGATGAATCATCAGACCGCCGTTTTTATTCCAATCAGGATTAATGCCGGAATTATAAGTGGTGATTACAGGTGTTTTACACATAGCCGCTTCCAAGTTCACCATACCGATAACCTCAGAGTAGGAAGGCGCTACAAATGCTTTTGCATTGGCATACAAGCGAAACTTCTCTTCGCCAACGGTTTTCCCAATAAACTTAATTCGATGGCTTAGGTTATTTTTTTTGGCCAGTTCTTCTATAGTAGCAGCATACTCGTTTTTAAAACCAACCAGGTACAGTTTGATGTTTTTGTCGGCCATTTGACCGAAAGCGTTTAGCAACAAATCAATTCCCTTTATTTTGTGAAACCTACCCAAAAACAACAGATATTCCTCTTGTGGTTGGTATTGCCAATCTTTCAGGCTGGTATTAAAGTGAATTAAATTCGGGATTTCAACGATATTTTTGTTTTTCGAAAGCTTGTATAGATTTTCCTTTTCAGAAGGCGTAATGGCGTGAAGATACGTAGCCTTTTTTAAGATATTTTCAAGAAAAAGTTTTAAGTAAATGTTCTTCTTTAAGCCTTTATCATTTAGCAACAGTGGCTCTAACATCCCGTGTGACGTGACAATGTAAGGGGTATTCTTTTGCAAAGCTATTTTAGAAGCTATGTATTGCGGATACATCCAAACACCGTGAAGGTGCGCTATTTTATCACTTGTCAAATGAGTCTCTAAAAATTGACCATACGGTTTGGAATAATACCAAGATTTCGGACTACCGCTTTCAAAACAGGTAAATGAATCTTCTTTTTCTTTGTGAAGAGTGAGTATGGTTGACTTATAAGCGCCTGAATTCACAATATGATCGTGAAGGCTGGTCACCATTGTTCGCAAGCCACCACTTTCTACAGTAATGTCTTCAATAATATGGAAGATTTCATTTTTCATGGGCATCAGAGGTTAGGGCGAATTCCTTTCGGCAAAAATAAAAAAGCCAAATAAAGAAGAAGAATTCAGGAGGAAAATAATGGCCATCTCTGAATAGTTTTAACAAAAAGTAAATAAAAACACCCTGTGAAAAGAGTAATTCCTCATGCGAGTAGCATTTGGAAGCCAGAAACATAGTATAAAGCACCAAGAAAAATCCAATAAATCCGAATTCAGAAAAAATGCGTGTGAATAAGGAATTGGCATCAAAAGAATTGTCATCTTGTTTTTGCTGGTCGCGGATGTATTCGGGCGGTCGCACTTCTTTTAAGTAACGTTGGGTATGCATATAATGGTGGCTTCCGATGCCGCTGCCCAAAGGATGTTCAGTGATATTTCTTTTAGCAATGTACAAATTACTGATTAACACATAGGAACTAAGGTTGGTGTGTTCTTCAAACTTTCCGGTATTGACCACATTAAGCGAATTATAAGTGTCGTCAACGCGCATTTTGAAGAAAGGCAACTCGTTGTAAGCAAAGTAAAATGCAAGTCCGATAAAAGGCATTAAAGCAACGAAATAGCCGATTCTTTTTAACGTGAGATTGGGCACCAAAAACAACAATCCGCAGCCAATATATCCCAAGGAAGAATTGGACAGGAGCAATGTCCCGAAAATTATAGTGAAATTGAGGTACTTTTTTGTTTTAAGGTAATAGTAACAGGCCGGAATCACTACGATAACATAGTGTGCCGGTTCTTTAAAAATACTATTCAATCGACCGTCAACATAGTTAATCCCAAAGTAAAAAAACACATACCCAATAAGGGCCACATAGGTACACATTTTAGCATATACCTTGATGATATCGATGGTTTTGTACAGCGAAATAAAATTATAATAATACGTTCCCACTATACCAATTCCTATAATTTGGGAAAGCATATAATTATACGGAATCCGGATAACGGAATAAGCCAACAGGCCATGAATAAAAAAGAAAACCAAAAGCAAAGCAAAATACTTGTTCAGGGCTATTTTTTTGATTCGGAACAATAAAAAGTAATTGACCACAATGATTAGATAGAGTAATTTCCAATCAATAATAAAATTAAAAAAGAAGGCTTCAGTAAATATGGCAAATACTGACGAGTAGAGTAAATAATTTTTTATGGAAATTCTCATGGCTCCTTTTTGTAAAGCCAAATATACAAATGATTGCTGTTTTGGTTGGAATATTTTATACCATTATACATTATCTCCGGACTATTTGAAGTAGATATTATTAAGTCGACGCTCTTGTTTTCTTGCTTAAGGATTCCGGTGTTATTATTTACATCGATAGCTACGAGTTGCAAGTGATCATAATAATAAGCATTGAATAAAGGATATTCCCAGTCCATCATTTTTAATCCAACTGTTTTTGGATTTGCACCGTACAATTCCTCTAGGACGATTTTGTATTCCGTATAGAGCTGCGGTTGGTTGGCAAAGTATTTTTTGAAGCGATTATCGTCAATCCTTAAATTTTTAGTATAAATAGGATTGTTTTGTATTGGTCTCAAATTATTATAAACAAAGTAAAACATGAAACTGTAAAGAAGTAACGGAATACTAACCCAAACCATTCCTTTAAACCACTTTGTTTTTTGACAAGCTAGCATTATTGGAATAATCGATAGTATGAAAATCGGAATATGGAGTCGGGTATGCCAAGGTTGCCATTTTAAATAGCCGGTAAAGAGTAAAATTTGAGCAACCAAAACGATAACGATTATCATTTCAGTCTTATTTCTTGTTTTTGAAAACAAGAAGTGGAACACTAAAAAGGAAAAAGCTAAAGCCCAAAGTATGAAATGTACAGTATTAGTCACATAATCTTCATGGGTAACGGCTGCTCTGGCACTTTGGTATGGAATTCCTAAATAGTTTAACCTCTTATCATCAATCGAAACGCCTATTGCTTTGTGTGCATTTCGAATTATTGAATCACAGTTTTTCTCTATAGGATAGCCCAAATGCAAGCCGGAGTTTTTAATCAAATTAGACAATAGCAATTTCCCGTTCATAGTTTCATTAGCGTAAGCTTTAGCTTCTGCATCGTCAATATTCAATAACGACTTGTTTACAGCATAATTACGGCTGTAATGTTTAACGTTCAAACTTAGCGCAAGGACCATTGCTAAAGTAGCCAATCCTATGGGTTTGACACTTTTGTCTTTCAGGGTTACGGATAATATGTGAAAACCGTATAAGGCTAAAATAGGCGCCATAAAGACGTATGCGGTTCCTTTGGTAATAAATCCCAATCCGATACTAAGGCCAAAAAAAACAGTACTGTTTAACGAATTGTTTTTGAATATTTTTAAACTGAAAAACAACGACGATAAAACAAAAAACGCACAAACAATGTCGTTTTTGGTTGTGGTGGATTGTAATTCTACCGCCGGAATAGTAATCACTAAGAATAACGCTAACAGCTTTAATAAACGAGTTGTTTGGAACATACTTAGTAGGGCATACACCACTACAAGACACTGTATTAAAAAGAAAAGTTCAACACTATTGGATAAAAAATCGTTTCCGTTTAATAAGTTGATATTTAGAATAAAGTATTCGGCGAAAGGCGGTTGGTAGAGATGGCGTAATATATGTGTGGGAAAATAATCAACGGATTCGTTGCCAATCCAATACATAATTCTCGACATGTGGTAAGTAAGAGAATCCCAGTTGTTTGGTGGATACAACAAGCCTTGAGCAAGCAAAAGACACAATAGAATCAACAAGACACCAATCAACAGCTTTTCTTTCAGTAAAAGGTTTTGATAGTAGAATTTAATTTTTTGCACCATCAACTGGAGTGTTACTTTGCCTTGATTTCGAAGTAGTAAAGCAATTAGTATCACATTGAAAGTGCCCCAAAAAATCGCCAAACTAAATAGGTTTAAGGAATGAAAACCACTTAATAATTCGGTTACTAAAAATAGAATACCGGAAAAAATCAGGGTTGTTTTTATAACCGTTTTGGCAATTCCGGAAAAATTATTTTTTCCCAATAAAACCATTAGCAATAAAATGTAACCAAAGTATACTAGCATATTGTAATTATTTTGGAATCACTGAAGTTTGTTTTGACAAGATGAAGGAAAGCCCAAAGACCTCTGTAGCATTATAAAACGCCAATTCAAATTAATTCAAAAGGACCAAAAAGGCTTTAGAGCTTAAACAGGCCATATTTTAAAATACAATAGATGGCTCTGAATCCGTCTTTCCAACCAATTTTTTTACCTTCTTCGTAGGTCCTTCCGTAGTAGGATATGCCCACTTCATAGATTCGTATTTTGGGAATTCTTGCAATTTTGGCCGTAACTTCAGGCTCAAATCCAAACCTTTTTTCTTTTAATTGCAGACTCTGGATGGCTTTTGTGTCAAACATTTTATAACAAGTTTCCATGTCTGTCAAATTCAAGTTGGTAAACATATTGGAAAGGAATGTCAAAAATTTGTTTCCAATGGTATGCCAAAAGAACAACACGCGATGAGGATTTCCTCCCATAAAACGAGAGCCAAATACTACATCAGCAAAACCAGATAAAATGGGCTTTAAAAGCAGGTTGTATTCTTCCGGGTCGTATTCTAAATCAGCATCTTGAATAACCAAGTATTCACCGGTTGCTTTTTGTATTCCAGTATGAAGCGCAGCACCTTTACCCATATTAACTGATTGTTTGAAATATTGTATGTTCAAAGCGGGGTTTTGCTGCATGTAATTGTAAATAGCTTCCTCTGTATTGTCTTTGGAACAATCATTTACTATAATTACTTCTTTTTCAATAGCATTCGGAAGGGTAACTTTTTGTAACTTATCCAATATTAAATGGATGGTTTTTCCTTCGTTATAGGCCGGTATGACAATAGAGAGTTTTTGAATCATAAATTACGGTCTGTAAAAAACACCATCAACTTCCAATTGTTTCCCGGTTTTTTTGTCGTAAAAACCGTTTTCCAATGCCAGTAGGGTGAATCCTTTATGGTTAAGTTTTGTTTTCATTTCGTCAAATGTTATAGCGCCTTGATATGAGGGCACAAATGACATTTCTATCTGAATTCCGGTCACTTTTTCCAAGGATTTTTCTGCGCCCAACAACACCATTTCTTCATAGCCTTGGGTGTCAATTTTCAGGTAAATGTTTTTTCCGTTTAAATTTAAATCGTCAAAAATAGTGTCTAATTTTCTGATTTCGATAGTCTCCTTCTCCACAAAAGCAGCTTCCGGCGCACTATCAGTAAGTTGTGGCAGGTTTTCTAACAGTGAACTGCTAACCGAGTTTTTGGCTATATTAATGGTGGTTTGTCCGTCTTTTTCACCAATGGAATAATGGTGTACTTTCCATTTCGAATCACCGGCTGCATTTTTTTTCAGTTTTTCAAAAGCCGATTTCATAGGTTCAAACGAATGGATTTCTCCTTTAAATCCCAAGTTTCTCATTTCGCCACCATATTGGCCTATATTAGCACCAATGTCGAGAATCACATCTATATTGTGATGTTCAATCAGTCGAATTCTTCGGGTCAATTCATCGGTAGGATATCTTTTCAGTTCAATACCAAAAAGAGAATTCAGAAACCGTTTTAACTTTAATAGACTGCTTTTATTGTTGTAAATAAATTTATTCATGCTTTTTTAAATCGGAGACAATTTTATAAGCCTCCATGGGTTGTACGAAACTCCAAATTAAAAGGCAGCAGCTCGAGGCAATAACTACACTTGAAATTCCGAAGTCAAGTTTAATAAAAAGATAGGAAAGCGGCAATTTGATTAACACACTCCCGGACAAAAGTAGTAAATAACTTCTCAGATTGCCAATTCCGTTAAAAAAGTATCCGTAGAATGCTGTAAATATGCGCAATGCGGTCATAACAGCCACAAAAATCAATAAAAGCAACGGCGGATTAAAATCTTCGGAAATCCATATACCCATTACAGGGCGTGCCAAAACGGTAAACACAATAATTCCAATTAAAACCGCCATAAAAAAATAATTGAATTTTCGGAACGCATTTTTAATCCAAATAGCGTCTCTCTCTAAGTAATGCTTGGTAAATTTTGACCATAACGGAGCCATACCGGCCAATAAAATCATCAACGGAAATTGAAAGTATTTGGAAACTACTTCATACGGTACAATTTCTTTTGGGCCGAAAAAATAAGCTAAAATGTAATTGTCAGACGAAAACAACAGCAATCCACCAACCTGAATAGCCATGTACTTCATGCCTAAACGATAAATGCTGTTGAGGTATTCTTTAGGAGTTTCAAGCTTGGTTTTAAGGGAGAATTTTTCGCTTTTAAAGAAGTAAACGGTGTAGATTAAATTAATCAATAACGACACAAAACCATTGACAAAACTCACCAAATATAGTTTAGTTTCTATGGCTGTCTCAGGAAAACAATGTGTAGTCACGATTAGTAAAAGCAAAAAGGAAACTTGAGTTACCGCAATAGATTGTTCCGCATATTTTCCTTTGTGAACACTTACGAAAAGGGCTTTGTGCGTATTCAAAACAAAGTTGAGGCAAAAGAAGAAGATGTTGAGCAAAAAAAGTTTAATCACAAAGCCACTATCGAAATCGATATTCAGCAAGTTTTTGACATCTAAAACCGCGAAAATCAACCCAAACAACAGGAAAATCCCCGTTGCAATGTAGCTGCAAATTTTATAAGTTGATTTTACGTAAGCGTTGATTAAATCAGTGTTTCCCGTATGTTGCAACTCGGGTATTTTGGTCTTTAGTACACTGGATAACCCGAAATCCATAAGCAACACCCACTGAAACAGCGTGAATACTAAAACCCAAACACCATAACTGGTGTTGCCTAAATAATGAATTAGTACCGGAATGGAAACAAACAAAGCCAAACCGGAAAAGGCTTTGTAAAAGCCACTCATGATGAGTTGATTGCTTGTTATTTTTTGGAGTATTCTAACCAAAATTAAATTGTTTTTTCAAAAAAAGGAATCGAATTTTCCCTGTAGGCGAGTCATTTTTTGATGCTTCACAGCAAAGATAACGCAAACGGGTAAAAGTAATTTTTTTAAAGTTAATTCTTGTTGAAAACCGAGTTTTATTTTCAGGAAACATTCCATATTCTAAAAGAAAATTATAATATTGTGGCTTTCAAGAAAACACAGTAAATGACAATTAAAATTTTAGGGATCGATTTCTTTAAAGGAAAAGTAAACCAAGTGTTTGAACAGTTGAAAAACCACGGCGGATTGCTTACTGTTCCCGCCGCTCCGGCTTTGGTTACCATAGCACAAGATCAGGATTATTACGATGCTTTATTGCAATCTGATCAGGTAATTCCCGACAGTGGTTATATGGTGCTGATTTGGAATATGATTTCAAAACACAGAATTAATAAGATATCCGGTCTGGAATTCATCAATTATTTTATTGATCACATTGACGCCTTCAAACAAGACAAGTTTTTTTTGGTTAATCCTTCCGAACTCGACAGTCAAATCAACAGAACTTTTCTATCCGAAAAAGGATTGAACATTAGCGAAAATGACGTATACACGGCACCCTTTTACAAAGGCAATGTAAACGACACAGTGCTTTTGGGGCAAATTGAACAACAAAAACCTAAATGGGTTTTTATCAATATTGGCGGAGGAACACAAGAAAAATTAGGGCTTTTTTTAAAAAATAATTTAAGTTATAAACCGGCCATTCTTTGTACCGGCGCAGCTTTGGCATTCAAAACCGGTCGGCAAGTAAACATGCCTACATGGGTTGATTATATCTATATGGGCTGGTTGAGCCGCTGCATTTCAAACCCCAAAGTATTCGTGCCGAGATATCTAAGTGGCTTTAAGCTTTTTGGGATGATTTTAGTTAATAAATCCAATAAGGTCGCTCCTATTGAAAATAATTCATAAATTCGCACCTTGAAAATAAAATTGCATTTTAATAAATGAAAAAAATATTGGTATGCGGTGCCGGTGGCTTTATAGGAGGTCATTTGGTAAATAGATTAAAAGCAGACGGTCATTGGGTAAGAGGGGTTGATTTAAAAGAAAACGAGTTTGGGAATGCAAATGCTGACGAGTTCATTTTAGGCGACTTAAGAGATCCTGTAGTAGCAAAAAATGCTGTGAAAGGAATGGATGAAGTGTATCAATTGGCTGCTGATATGGGTGGTGCCGGATATATTTTTACCGGAGATCATGATGCAGATGTGATGAGTAATTCCGCGCTTTGTAACCTCAATGTTTTGGGCGCTGCTCAAAATGAAGGAGTAAAGAAAATTTTCTATTCTTCCTCGGCTTGTATGTATCCTGAATACAACCAAATGGATCCTGATAATCCAAAATGTTCAGAGGATTCCGCTTATCCTGCTGCTCCCGACAGTGAGTACGGTTGGGAAAAGTTATTCAGCGAAAGACTTTATTTGTCTTACCACCGCAATTATGGGATGGAAGTCAGAATAGCCAGATTTCACAATATTTTTGGTCCGCAAGGAACATGGACAGGAGGCAAAGAAAAAGCTCCGGCAGCCATGTGCAGAAAAGCAGCTGAAGCCGAAAATGGCACTTCGATTGAAGTTTGGGGCGACGGAAAACAAACCCGTTCTTTCCTTTTCATCGATGAGTGCATCGAGGCTATACTTCGCTTAATGGATTCTGATTTTACAGGTCCGGTGAATATCGGTTCTGAAGAAATGATATCTATCAATGATTTTGCCAATATGGCTATAGCTATTTCAGGTAAAACGCTAACCATCAATAATATCAAAGGGCCAACAGGAGTAAGAGGCCGAAATTCCGATAACAAACTGTTACTGGAAAAACTCAATTGGGCTCCGTCAATGCCTTTGTTGGAAGGAATGAAAAAGACTTATGAGTGGATAAACGTTCAGGTTAAAGAAAAACAAATGGAAAACCTCAAAGCTAATTAGTTTTGAGGTTTTTCTTTAAACAGCGGACTTTAGTAAAGCCTTGCTATGAAAGATTTCGCTCCAAAAATTCAATATACAAAATAAAAAACCTAAATTGCCTTGTTCCAATAAAAGACATTTGTTTTCCTAAAGTAAACAACGAAAGAACAATCAGGGCATGAAAAACGTTTTAAAAAACTTTTCTGAAACTATAAAACAGGATTTTGAAGGAGAAAAGCAGGCCTTATTAGTCCTTTTGGTTTTACTCAGTATTCCTTTTCCCTATATTGTCAATTCCATGGCTATTGCGGTGTTGGGATTGTATACGTTT
>JBIIXM010000073.1:0-6818 GCA_044338435.1 Flavobacterium sp.
TGTTGAGTATATCCAGTTTTGGGTTATGGATCCGTATTACGATCCAACCAATCCAACGGCTGTACCTAACCCTACCAATGTGGGTCGCTTGTATTTCAACTTAGGAGAAATTTCAGAAGACGTTCTTAAAGACGAACGCAAACAATACGAAAATGGATTGCCGGCCAGTAACAGCACCTCATTGGTAAGTCCAACCGTTTGGGGTAGAGTGCCTTCTTCTCAATCGTTAATCTATGCCTTCGATGTTGATGGTGCAAACCGTGCCTCACAAGACGTAGGTTTGGATGGTATAGATGATGATGCTGAGAGAAGTTTGCCAAACATTGGTGCGTTTGCCACTTTAGATGACCCTGCAGCAGATAACTACCAATATTTTTTAAGTGCACCGGGTTCTTCAGTCTTTGAACGCTACAAAAATTACAACGGCTTACAAGGAAACTCTCCGGTTACCGTAACCGATACCAACCGTGGATCAACTACTTTACCCGATGTAGAAGACATCAACCGTGATAATACTATGAACACGGTTAATGCTTACTACGAATACAAAATTGATATCCAACCTAATATGCAGGTCGGGCAAAACTTTATTACCGACGTTAGAGAAACATTGATACCGGATTTACCAAACAGTTCCTCAACCAGAGCGCGTTGGTATCAGTTCAAAATTCCGGTAACTCAGCCTACTACAACTGTTGGAAGTATCTCAGATTTTCGTTCGATTCGTTTTATGAGAATGTTCATGACTGGATTCTCAGAACCAATCACGCTTCGTTTCGGAGCTTTAGATTTGGTTCGCGGTGAATGGCGACGTTACGATCAATCTTTCCAGCCAACCGACAGTGATCCTGATGATGATAACACCAATTTTGATGTATTGGCGGTTAACCTTCAGGAAAATGCTTCTCGTTTGCCTATTCCTTACGTTTTGCCTCCGGGCGTTATCCGTGAAGAAGTTGGCAACGGTAATCAGGTGATCAGTCAAAATGAGCAGTCTTTGTCTTTAAGAGCTTCAGGAAACGGTTTAGAAGTAGGCGATTCAAGAGCGGTATTCAAAAATGTGAATGTCGACATGCGTCAATTCAACAAACTAAAAATGTTCTTACACGCCGAAGCTTTGCCGGCGCCAACCGATCCGACACCGCTTTTAGACAATCAAATGACTGCCTTTATTCGTTTCGGAAACGATTTTACCAATAACTTTTACCAAGTAGAAATTCCGTTAAAAGTCACCGCCGAAGGCGCAACCTTACCGGAGCAAATTTGGCCGGAAGAAAACGAGTTGAGTGTGGCCATGTCCTTACTAACCAAAATGAAAGTGCTGGCCATGAGTATTGATCCGTCAACTTTACCGTTGGAGGGAATTTACTATCCGGATGATGACATTTCATTACCGGATGGTGATGGCGATGTCAAATTGCGCTTGGGAATTAAAGGAAATCCGAACTTCGGTTTGGTAAGAACTTTAATGGTAGGGATTAAAAATAATCACACCGACAGGATTCGCGGGGAAGTTTGGTTCAACGAGTTGCGTATAGCCGACATGAACAATAAAGGCGGTATGGCAGCCGTAGTGAATATGGATGCTAATATGGCCGATTTTGCCACAGTGTCTGCTACCGGAAGAATGAGCACCATTGGCTTCGGAGCTTTGGAAGAAGGCCCGAATGAAAGAAGCCGTGAGGATGTACAACAATACAACTTGGTTACCAATTTCAGTTTAGGAAAACTATTGCCAAAAAAATGGGGCATTAATTTGCCTTTTAACTATGCTGTTGGAGAAGAAACCATTACACCGGAATACGATCCTTACAATCAGGATATTCGTTTGCAACAATTGTTGTCTAACACTTCGGATGCTGCCGAAAGAGAGAATATCGAAAGCCGAGCCATTGATTACACCAAACGCACCAGCATCAACTTTATAGGTGTTAAAAAAGAACGCGCCGCGGAGCAAAAACAACGCATCTATGATCCGGAAAACTTAACGCTTTCTTACTCTTATAATGAAGTGTTGAAACACAATTACGAAATTGAAAACTTCATCGACCAACAAGTTACCACTTCGGTAGATTATACGTATGCGTTCAAACCTAAATCGGTCGAGCCATTCAAAAAAAGTAAATTCTTCAAAAAAAGCGATTATTGGAAGTTGTTGAGTGATTTCAACTTTAATTTCTTGCCGGCCAGCATTTCGTTCAGTAGCAATATCATTCGCCAATACAACAGACAACAGTTCCGTCAAGTTGAGGTTGATGGTATTCCACTAGATCCTTTGTACCGCAGAAATTACATGTTCAACTACCAATACGGTTTCAATTACAATATTACTAAGTCGCTTAAAGTGAATTACACGGCTGCGTCCAACAATATCGTTCGTTCTTACTTAAACGAAGACAACATCCCGGATAACAGTTACACCATTTGGACCGACTTCTGGAACATAGGTACTCCTAACCAACACAACCAGCAGTTGGTGGTGAATTACGAATTGCCGGTGAACAAAATTCCATTCTTGTCATTTGTCAAATCGACCTATTCGTATACCGGAGATTACAGTTGGCAACGCGCCTCTTTGGCCTTAGCTGAAGTGGACGGTTATAACCTCGGAAACACTATTCAAAATGCCGGTTCACATCGTTTGAATACTGCGTTTAACATGGAGTCTTTTTACAAGTATATCGGCTTAGGGAAAAAACCGGCTGCTGCGGCACCAAAACCGGCTGCTTTGCCAAAACCGGGTGAAAAAATCACGAATACCAAAGCCCAACCGGCCGGTAATACCAATGTGTTTTTGGACGGATTGAAAGGTGTGTTGACCAGTGTGAAAAATGTTCAAATCAACTATACCCGAAACGAGGGAACTTTGCTCCCGGGATTCTTGCCGAGTTTAGGATTCTTTGGTTCGTCTAAGCCATCCTTAGGATTTGTATTTGGTATGCAAGACGACGTTCGTTTTGAAGCTGCCAAAAGAGGTTGGTTGACTACTTATCCTGATTTTAACCAAAGTTATACCCAAGCCATTACCAAAACCTTGGAGATGACGGCTAACGTGGATTTGTTCCCTGATTTTAAAATCGATTTAACTGCTAACCGAACTTATGCGGAAAATTACTCCGAACAATACGACGTGGATGAAACTACCGGTTTGTACAATGCCCGTTCGCCTTATAGTTTTGGTAATTTCTCAATTTCTACGGTCATGTTGGCTACATCATTCGGTAAAAGTGATGAAAACGGTTCGGCTGCTTTTGACGATTTCCGAAATAACCGTTCGATTATTGCCGACCGATTGGCTACACAGTTTTATGGTACTACGGATTTCCCAAGATACGGCGACTCCAATAACCCGATTCCAACCGATGTGAACGATCCGAAATATAATTTCTATACTTCCAATCAAGGTTTCCCTATAGGTTTTGGTAGAAATAACCAAGCGGTTTTGATTCCGTCTTTCTTGGCGGCTTACACCGGAGCTTCGGCTGATGGTGTTTCGTTGAGTACTTTCCGCAGTTTCCCTATTCCTAACTGGAATATGAAATATAGTGGTTTGATGCGATACAAATTCTTCAAAGACCGATTCAAACGTTTCTCTATCCAACACGCTTATCGCGCTTCGTATACCATTAACTCGTTCCGTTCTAACTTTGATTACGATCAAAACCCGGGCGGACAAGACAATGGTGGTTTTGGTAACTTCTACAATAAAACGATTGTTGCTAATATTAATTTGGTAGAGCAATTCAATCCTTTGGTGAGAATCGATTTCGAGATGAAAAACTCCTTTAAGATTTTGGCCGAAATGAAAAAAGACCGAAGCTTATCGATGAGTTTCGACAATAACTTGTTGACTGAAGTACAAGGAAAAGAATATATCATTGGTTTGGGATACCGATTCAAAGATGTCATCATTTCGTCGCAATTGGCCGATAATCCAACCGGAATCATCAAGAGTGATATCAATGTGAAAATCGATTTCTCCTACCGAAACAACAAAACTATAGTACGTTATTTAGATTACGATAATAACCAATTGGGTGGTGGGCAAAACATTTGGTCGGCTAAAGTCACCGCCGATTATTCATTCAGCAAAAACCTGACGGCTATTTTCTTCTACGATCATTCGTTCTCTAAACCGGTAATTTCCACATCGTTCCCGATGACGAATATCAGAACCGGATTTACGATGCGTTATAATTTCGGAAATTAAGAAACTTTTAAACCAAAGATTTTAATTATCTGCTGAGAAATCATACTTTTGAAGAAATTTTAAAACAACAACTAAACAAGCTTTATAATGAATATTCCAAGCAATTTAAAGTATACTAAAGACCACGAATGGGTTTTAATTGAAGGCGATGTAGCTACTGTAGGGATTACCGATTTCGCACAAAAAGAATTAGGCGATATCGTTTATGTAGAAGTAGAAACCCTTGACCAAACCTTAGCTAAAGACGAAGTGTTCGGAACCGTAGAAGCGGTAAAAACAGTATCGGATTTGTTCTTGCCTTTGTCGGGTGAAATTTTCGAATTCAACGAAGATTTAGAAGTAAACCCTGAAAACGTAAACAGTGATCCTTATGGAAAAGGCTGGATGATCAAAGTGAAAATTGCCAATCCTGCAGAAATTGACGATTTATTAGACAGCGATGGCTACAAACAGCTCATCGGTGCTTAAAAATACAACACTAAGTCTGGCCATTGGCTGGACTTTTTTAATTTTAGTCCTTTGCTTGGTTAAGTTCAATAAATTACCTTCTGTCCAAGTTTCGGGTGTCGATAAATACGTCCATTTTATGTTTCACTTTACGTTTACCTTGCTTTGGGGTTTTTACAATCGCTTGCGCTTAGGACAATGGGTTTTGAAAAGTAGTCTTATTATCGTTTGCCTTTCCATAGTTTATGGTATACTAATCGAAATTTTACAAGAAACTTTTACGCAAACTCGTAAAGCTGATGTAATGGATGTGGCGGCAAATACTGCCGGAGCTATCGTGGCTTTCCTTGTGTTGGTACTTTGGAAGGCGAAAAGTAAAGTCTGAACACTATTGTTTTTTATCCTACATAACCGTTTTCTTTTGAAGAAGAAAACGGTTTTTTTGTTACTTTTATGCCATAAATCGCTACTAAAATAAAGTTTGTTGCAAGTAAGTAAAAGCGATAACCATATTGGTCCACTGAAAATATATTTTATATAGATGAATATAAAACAATACCTCGATTCCACTTATCTGAAAACTGCAGCCCAAGCTGGCTTAACGGAAAAAGAAAACGCCACCGTTGTTGAAGGCTTTATTCAGGAAGCGATTTCCGAAGGCTTTAAGTTGATTATGATTCGTCCGGACTATGTGAAAACTGCACGAAAAATGATCGATGCCGCAGGATCAAAATTGCTCATAGGCACTGTAATTTCTTTTCCGGAAGGTACCAATTCTTTGGAAGAAAAATTGGCGGAAGCTCAAAAAGCGATTGAAGACGGCGTGGACGAATTGGACTATGTGTGCAACTACGAAGCGTTTAAAAAAGGCGAAGTCGATTTGGTGAAAGAAGAAATTTTGCGAGGGACTCAATTGGCATTCAACCATCACAAAGTAGCCAAATGGATTATAGAAGTAGCGGCCTTAACCGATGATCAAATCATTCAAATTTCGGCTTTGATAAAAAATGTTGTTATGGCACATTTTAAAGAAGATTGCTATCATAATGTTTTTGTCAAATCTTCTACCGGTTTTTATGTGACCGAAAATAATCTGCCTAATGGCGCTACAAAACATACTGTGATAATGATGTTAGAAAATGCGTCGCCTTTACCGGTAAAAGCAGCAGGTGGAGTTCGTACTTACGATGAAGCCGAGGAAATGATCCGTTTGGGCGTTAAGCGTATCGGAACATCTGCCGCCAAAACTATTGCCAATGGCGAAACAGCCATAGGCGGTTACTAATTTTTATTGATCATTTATGAAAAAGATATTCTCTTTAATAGCGTTGTTTTCGTTAGCGGCAACGGCTCAGGTTTCTAACAATAGTATGGAGCGTTTTCCGGTATTTCCGGCTTGTGAAGGACAAGAATTAAAAGCGTTGGAGAACTGTTTTTACAATCAGGTTCAGGATTTTGTGTACAACAATTTCAAAGTGCCTGCAGCCTTGCAGGAAAAAAACTATAAAGGAAGTTTGATTGTTTTGTTTGAAGTCAACGACCAAGGTAATTTTAAAGTCATTTATGTTGATGCTGTAGAAGAATCGTTAGCCTCTGAAGGCAGAAGGGTTTTTGGTCAGATGCCGAAAATTAGTCCGCCAACCCATAACGGTCAGCCTACGTATGCCAAATACACGATTAAAATTGGTATTCCATTGCAAAGTGCCGCTGAAATTCAGGCGCAAAAAGAAGCCGAATTGGCTGCAGAAAAAGCCACTCAAGAATACCGACCGAATACAGCTTATTTGAAGGAATTGGACAATATGAAGTACAATACTTTTTCCAATCCGCAATTTAAAAGTCATTTAAACATTCCGTTTTCCCATAGCTATTATTCGCAATTCGATGACGAAATGAATCAGGTTGGCGCTAACAATCATACCGGTTCTAAACCGTATGCGTATGCCGAAGTATCGAAATATTACGATTTGACTGCCGAGAATCAAAAATTGTTGAAAAACAAGCAAGGTTGGTGGGGCAAAAAATTGTGGAACGAAAGCTTGGTGCAAATTCAAGGCGAAGACTATTGGTTTACATTGAACCCGATTTTGGATTTACAGTTTGGAAAAAGTGATCCGAGTGTTAGTAGTTACACCTATGTAAATACCCGCGGAATACAGTT
>JBIIXM010000074.1:0-6733 GCA_044338435.1 Flavobacterium sp.
ACATATTTGGTTCGGTCACGAGTTCCTAAAATCACTATGTACACTGCGTTATCGGTAAATAAAGGTTCGGCTATGGTACGGTAAATTTTAGATCTTCTGCCGCCGCTGAACAAACCGCCGTTGGCGCCTTGCATATCATTTTCATAAGTCACTTCCCAAAGTTTTTGACCGTTGTTGATGTTGTATACTTGCAAACCGTCGAGATACATGTACAATTTATCACCTTTGATCCACAAATCCACTATGGCTCTGCGCGTAACCAACTCTTTTTCGATAGTTCCAATAAAAGTCGCATCCCATAAAATATCCCCATTAACCGCATTAATTTTCACCAATTGGTTTTTAAAACCGGCAAACAAAGCGCCCAAAGCAGTGGGTTTGAAGTTAATCATCACGATTTCATTTCTTCCTGGATCATAGATGTATTTTCCAACACCACCTTTAAAACGGTTGGTTTCCCATACTTTCTCTCCGGTATTGGCTTTGACTAAAATCACGGAGGCTTTTTGTGATATTAGGAACGCATCCAATTCGCTGATGTATTTTACGGTTTCCAATTCACCTTGATCAGTTCCTTCCTCGGCTTTAGTACCTTTTGGAATTAAGTTTTGGTATTCTTCAGAATTCCAAAGTTCTTTTCCGGTAGCAATATCAATAACCGCTACTCTGTCAGTTCCTAATTTTCTTTCATCAAAAAGAAACAAATAGCCGCCTTTATCACCTCCGCGTTGAATCACGTATTGGTATTCACATTTGTTGGTTTTGTTGGTGGTGATTTTTTTGTAGTCACCACTCCAAACCGTTTTGCCGTTGGCGTCTAATACGGTAGCCGAATTATCGTCGGTTCCTAAAACATACTGACCATTGTTGATAGAAACGGCCAAACGAGTGGCTTTGTTATCGAACTCAGCTTCCCAAGCGGTGGCAAAACTTCCCGATTTTTTTCCGGCTGATTTGCCTTTTCCTAATAATTTGCCAAATTGGGCATTGGCAGGCAATGAGAACGCCAACAATAGCGTCATCATTAGTAAAGTAACTTTTTTCATGTTTTTTGTTTTTATTGTTAGGGTTAAAAGGTAACGGTATAGCGAATTTTATAACGTTGTTGCTTTTGCAGTTTGAACTTGAATTTGTGTTCAAGAATGTAATTCGACATGAAATTGATGAAGTCAATATTCTTAATGTCGCTGTCTACTTTAAAGAAAGAAGAAACCTTCCCGTTTTGCACTACGCCGATATCGACTACCATAGTGCCTTTGACTTCAGCGTATTTTTTGTTTTTCTTTTTTTGGAAGTCATCCGATTGAAATACGTCATCGATTTCTTTGGTTACGGTTTCCGAAACCACTTCCTCATCGGTGAGCACCGGACGTTGGGCCGAAACTTTTTGACAGGCCAATAGGACAAAAGCCAAGACCAAAAGAGTTTTTATTGTTTTCATGTTTTAGGTTGTTAAATAGCATAACAAACCTATAGCGAAATACTAAGGCAGGAAATACGGCAAATGTCGTATTTTGTTAAAATTGAAAGTACGGAAACTGCTCTTTTAGACTGATAATCTTCTGGTTAAGGGTTACCAAAAACTGTTGGTGACTTTTGGTCTTAGGATTAAACGGGCGATGGGCCAAGCCTTTTTGAATGTTGCAAACTTCCTGCATGATAGCAAAACAATTGTCATTGACATAATGCTCAAAAAAGCGAATCCAAATGTAATCGATGGCGATTTGGCTGGGATGCAACATATCATCGGCGTAGAAGCGATAATCTCTGAGTTCGTCCATCATAATTTCGTAAGCCGGAAAATAGTTGGATGAGGCGTTATCGAGCACGATTGCGTGAACAGCCGTCATCAAATGGGCTTTGCTGCGTTGGTTTTCGGGGAAACCGTCTTTGGTATGGCGTACCGGAGAAATGGTAAAAATGAACTTGACCTCTGGATTAATTTGGCGAATCAAATTCATGGTATTTTGAATCGATTGCGCTATAGTTTCCGGTGAAACAATTTCTTTAGAGAACTCGCTTTGCGGTACTTTATGGCAGTTGGCTACAATGGCATTAGAAGATTTTAATCGATAAATCCAGGAAGTGCCGTAAGTAATTACCACATGTGTAGCTTCGGTGATTTGCCGATGCATGGCATGAAGCGTATAGTTCAATTCTTGTAAAAAAACTGATTTATCCGCCCGACTGCATTCAGAATGTACTTCGTAACTGTGCCACAAATCGTTGTGATAGAAAATATCAGTTTCAGTAAAAAATTTTTGGTGTACCACTCGGTTGACCAATTGCTCAATGGAAATCGGATTGAAGATAATTCCGAATGGATTAATAGTCGTTTGAAATTTAAAGTAGTCGAATTTCTCGCCCATATTTTCGGCAAAACACGACCCTAACAACAATACCTTCGAATGGTAATTGATGGGAAATTCATAGGTTTTAACCGGAACTTTAGTCGTGAAATGCATAGCTTACTATTTGCCTCAAAAATACAAAAAATAAAAACCCTTTCCTTGACAGTGGAAAGGGTTTTCGGAAATAGTGTTTGATTTGAATTATTTGAAATATGTAAATTGATGTTGGTATTGCCCGTCGGCACTGTAAAGCGCTACCGGATAATTGATATTATTGTAATCCGCATCCATGGAAACTTCGATTGGAGATTCACCCGAAACGGTAGTAATTTGTTGTGTTACATTGTGCTGCATCCCGAATAAACCATCGGCAATAAAACTGTACAATTTGATGGCGTTGATTCCGGTTACATTTTGCATCGGATGATTGGCATTGTCATAAGTATAAGCAACACTGAAATTTGTTGTGTTAGATGCAAACTCTTTTTGGATCACTTCCCCATTGTGGAAATAAAATCTTTCTACAATATCTGACGGTGCATTTTGAGTTGCAGTATTACCACTAAATCCGTTGACAGTCACCGAACCATCTACATTATAAGTAAAGACACTTTTAAAACCATAATTGTTAGTCGGCTGAACTTTTACCGCTTGGATTAATTGGTTGTTACTATTGTAAGTAAAAGTAGTGGTAGCTATATTTTGGTTGGCTGTGTTGAATCTTTTAACCTCAGCAACCAAATTATCGTTGTAAGTGTATAAGTCATATCCTGAACCATCGGCTACCGCTTCGATTTCAAAAGCCACCTTAGTCAATTTAGTTCCTTTGTAAAAGAAAGTATAGCTGGCATTTTGACCCATGTTTACAGAAGTTAATTTTCTAAGTAAAACAGGACTATCAGTATCGCCGTCGCTGGAACACGAAACCAAAGAGGTAATGATTAAAACAAGGAATAGGTATTGAAATACTTTTTTCATGACGCATTAGTAGTTTTGGCATATTCAATGGCTGGGGCTTTTTGAATACAAGTCAAAAGTATTCAGGCAAGCAGTAACTCAAAAAAACTTTCGATATACTACCCGAAAATCTGTTAAACAACAATTGAAATGTAGTTTATCGACAAAAAAAAGCCTTTTCCGTTTTGGAAAAGGCTCATTTATAATCTACTATCAATTTGTTATTTCACAAAATCTACAGCTTTGGTTAAGGCTTCTTGAATTCCGGCTACATTTTTTCCTCCGGCTGTAGCAAAGAACGGTTGTCCGCCGCCGCCGCCTTGGATGTATTTTCCTAGTTCACGTACTACTTGACCGGCGTTTAAGCTTTTCTCGGCCACTAACTCTTTTGAGATGTAGCAAGTCAACATCGGTTTGTCCTCATCGGCTGTGGCTAACACTAAGAATAAATTGGTACCGAGATTTCCTAATTCATAAGCCAAATCTTTAGCGCCTTCCGCATTCAAATCGACTTGAGTAGCCAAGAATTTAACGCCGTTGATTTCTTTTAGTTGTGACGCCAATTCAGCTTTCAGGTTTTTGGCTTTCTCTTTTAACAATTGCTCGATTTGCTTTTTCAATTTGGCGTTTTCGTCTTGTAACGAAACTACCGCTTTGAGGGTGTCTTGTGGGTTTTTCAAAGTTTCTTTAATTGAAGCCAAGGCATTTTCTTGTTGGGTAAAGAAATCTTTCACCGCTTCTCCTGTAATCGCTTCAATACGACGAATTCCCGCCGCTACGGCACCTTCGGATACAATTTTGAAATGCCAAATCTCAGCCGTGTTTTTTACGTGGATACCACCGCACAACTCTTTGCTGTCGCCGAATTCAATCATACGGACCGAATCACCGTATTTCTCGCCAAATAACGCCATAGCGCCTTTGGCCAATGCTTCTTGGATAGGAATATTTCGGTATTCTCTTAATTGGAGTTGGGCTTCGATTTGGGCATTCACACTGGCTTCTACTTGGCGTAATTCTTCGTCGGTGACTTTACTAAAATGCGAAAAGTCGAAACGCAAATAGTTTGGATTCACCAACGAGCCTTTTTGCTCCACATGCGTTCCCAAAACAGTTCTCAAAGCCAAATGCATTAAATGTGTAGCCGAGTGGTTTTTGGAAGTTGATGTTCTTAAATCGGTATTGACCTTTGCCATGAAAGTTGCGTTTACATTTTCCGGTAATTGTTTGGCGAAATGCAAAATCAGGTTGTTTTCTTTTTTGGTGTCGATGATGTCAATCGTTTCATTGGCCGAAACCAAAGTTCCTTTGTCACCTACTTGCCCACCGCCTTCAGGATAAAATGGCGTGTTATCAAGAACGATTTGGTATAAAACACCATCTTTTTTAGAATCTACTTTACGGATTCGGGTGATTCTGACTTCGTTTTCGGTTTGGTCGTAGCCCACGAAGGTTTCTACATTCCCAGTAATTAATACTTGCCAATCTTCAGTAGAAACCTCCGAAGCGGCGCGAGAGCGGTCTTTTTGTTTTTGTAATTCGGCGTCAAATTCCGATTCGTTGAACGAATAGCCTTTTTCTTTTAAAATCAGTGCCGTTAAATCTTTCGGAAAACCAAATGTATCGTACAATTCGAATACTTTTTCGCCTTTGATTTCTTTATCCGAAGCTTCGGCAACGACTTTATCCAGCAATTGCAAACCTTGTTCTAAAGTTCTGAGGAATGACGCTTCTTCCTCGCGAATAACATTGGTTACCAATTGTTGCTGCGATTTGATTTCCGGGAAGAATTCGCCCATTTGATCCGCCAAAACCGGAACCAACTTATTGATGAACGGTTCTTTGGTATTTAAAAACGTAAAGCCGTAACGAATGGCTCTGCGCAAAATTCGGCGAATGACATAACCGGCACCTCCGTTAGACGGCAATTGTCCGTCGGCTATAGCGAAAGCCACGGCACGAACGTGATCAACAATGACGCGAATGGCAATATTCGTTTTATTTTGTTCCTCAGAAATATTTTTGACTTCGTTAGAAGTGTATTTTAATCCTGTAATCTCTTCTACTTTAGCAATTAGTGGTGTGAAAACATCGGTATCGTAATTTGATGTTACGTTTTGCATCGCCATACACAAACGCTCGAAGCCCATACCGGTATCTACGTGTTGGGCAGGCAATTTTTCTAAACTGCCGTCGGCTTTGCGGTTGAATTCCATGAATACATTATTCCAAATTTCCACCACTTGCGGATGATCTGCGTTGACCAAACTGCGTCCTAAAACGGTTGCTCTTTCGGCCTCCGTTCTCAAATCGATGTGGATTTCGGAACACGGACCGCATGGCCCTTGGTCACCCATTTCCCAGAAATTGTCTTTTTTGTTTCCTAAAATGATTCGGTCTTGAGCTACATATTGTTTCCAAATATCGAAAGCTTCTTGATCGAACGGTACATTTTCGGCTGGATTACCCTCGAAAACGGACACGTACAAACGGTCTTTGTCCAATTTCAAAACTTCGGTCAGGAATTCCCAAGCCCAGGCCAAGGCTTCTTTTTTGAAGTAATCGCCAAAAGACCAGTTGCCCAACATTTCGAACATAGTATGATGATACGTATCAAAACCTACATCTTCCAAATCGTTGTGTTTTCCGGATACGCGGAGACATTTTTGGGTATCGGCGATGCGTTGGCTTTTGGGTGTTCCGTTGCCTAAAAAGAATTCTTTGAATTGTGCCATACCCGAATTGTTGAACATTAGGGTTGGATCGTCTTTTAAAACGATAGGTGCTGAAGGAACAATCAAGTGTCCTTTGCTTTCGAAGAATTGCAAGTAGGCTTTACGGATGTCTTGTGATTTCATTTTAGATGGCTAGATTGTTAGATCTTTAGATTATCAGATTAAAAAAAACGGCTTACTGTTTAGCCCCGATTGCAGTGAAAATCCTTTTTGTAAAAAAAGATTGTAACGGAAAGCGGGAAAATGGTTTAGCAATTGAACCAAACGTTTCGCTCCTAATTTTTCAACTTAGCTCAGAAAGACCGTTAATTTTAAAGCTTCAAATTAAAATTTCGGATATGACTGAAACATTTGTTAAATTTGTTCGTATAACCATTGTTTTTTAAAACAAGCACAAAAATAGTATAAAATCAAAGATGGCGAAAAAAGTAAAGTATTATTTCGACCCCGAAAGTTTGGCTTATCGTAAAATCAAGCCGAAACTGTCTAAAAAACTGGGATACATAGGGTTGTTTTTGCTGTCTTCTGCCTTGTTTGGTTTTTTGTGTTTTGTGGTTTTATTGAATTCGTCTTTTTTGGAAACGCCGAAAGACCGTTTGCAAGCGCGTGAGATTGAAACGATGAAATTGCGGTATGCGATTTTGAATAAAAAGATTGATCAAGTAGAAGAAGTTTTGGCGGATGTAGAAG